>VBEJ01000201.1 GCA_005882985.1 Chloroflexota bacterium | reverse complement strand
CGTCGGGCCGCAGGTAGGCGAGCGTGCCGTCCTTGCGCATGCGCGTGAGGCGCATGCAGAGGTGGTGCGCGAGGTTGATGGGCAGCGGCATCAGCTCCTCGGTCTCGTTGCAGGCAAAGCCGAGCATGATGCCCTGGTCGCCGGCGCCCTCGTCCTCGCCCACGGCCGCGTTGATCTCGGGCGACTGCTCCTTGATCGAGACGAGCACCCCGCAGCTCTCGGAGTCGAATGCGTACTCGGGCCGCGTGTAGCCGATGTCGCGGATTACCTGGCGGGCGATGCCGGCGCAGTCGACGTAGTGGTGGGTCGAGATCTCGCCGAGCACGAGCACGAGGCCGGTCGTCGCGGTCACCTCGCAGGCGACGTGGGCCTCCGGGTCGTGCGCGATGATGTCGTCGAGAATGGCGTCGGCGATCTGGTCGCAGACCTTATCGGGATGCCCCTCGGTCACGGACTCCGAGGTCATCAGCAGCGAGGGGCTGGACATAAAGGTCATGGTCATTGGTGTGTGGTCCTCCTTAGGGAATGTTGTGCCATTAGGTTCTTGTTTTTCGTACGAATGTTCGAATAGCATCGCCTGTGGCGGAGGCGCTGACGGGTTGGAGAGTGAACTGGTCCGGTGACCAGCCAGGCTTGATAACCCTTGGGTCCGTCGAGAGGCGGATGGGGTTCGACTCCCCCGCTCTCCGCCGTATGCATCTTGACGAATGGTGTTGAACGTGTGAGCATAGCCGTAGGGTTATCAAGCTTGGCCACCGGAAACGGTTCAGCAGTAGAGTCCGCCACTGGCGGGCTTTTCTGTTTCTAGCCGATGTGAGATTAAGCGACCCAGTGTGAATGGGCGCCGCCATCCGGCGATTCAGCAGAACAGCGGGCGTACAGGCCCGCTTTTCTGTTTTCATGTGCCCTCTTCCCAGCTCGAGAGGTACTTCTCCTGCTCCTCCGTGAGCTCGTCGATGGTTATGCCCATTGAGGCGAGCTTGAGGCGGGCGACCTCGCTGTCGATCTCCCGTGGGACGTCGTAGACGTCGACCGGGAGGCGCTCGTCGCGGGTGGCGATGTAGTGCACTGCGAGCGCCTGGTTGGCGAAGCTCATGTCCATGACGCTGGCGGGGTGGCCTTCGGCGGCCGCGAGGTTAATGAGGCGGCCTTCGCCGAGGAGGAAGAGCTTGCGGCCGTCCATCAGGCCGTGCTCGTCAACGTTGCGGCGGACATTGCGCTTGGACTCGCTCATCGCCTCGAGGGCCTTGATGTTGATCTCGACGTTGAAGTGACCGCTGTTGGCGATGATGGCTCCGTCCTTCATGACGTCGAAGTGGCGGCGGTCGAGAACGTTGACGTCTGTGCTCTGGCCGGTGCCGTAGCGGTTGTCGAAGAAGTGCTTGGTGTCCGCCTCGTTGATCGCGATGATCGGGTAGGTGAGCGCGCCGTCTTTGGCCATCGCGCGCAGGCGGATGACTCCTGTCGTGGTCTCCTCGGTGCCGGCGACGACGTGTTCGAGCAGCTCGCGGCGCTCTTTGTGTAGCGTAGCCACGAGGTCCGCGCCGTCATCCATCGTTATCTGCGGTTTGTGCTCGAGGGCTGCGTGGATGTGCTTGTAGTACGTGGCGTCGTCTTCGCCACGGATCGCGTAGACCCGGATTCCGTGCATCGCCACAAGCGCCGCAGCAGCGTCGTCCTGTGTCGAGAGCGGGTTACTGGCGCAGAGAGCGACCTCGGCGCCGCCGTCTCGCAGCGCGAGCATGAGGTTCGCGGTCTCGGTGGTGACGTGCAGGCAGGCGGAGATGCGTAGCCCTTCGAGGGGGCGTTCCTTCGCGAAGCGCTCGCGGATGAGACGGATGACCGGCATCTCGCGGGCAGCCCACTCGATGCGGTTGTTGCCATCGTTGGCAAGGGCCAGGTCCTTCACGTCATAATCGATCGCGGGTGTGACCATCAGCTCTCCTTTGCTGCTAGCTGCTGTTCGCGGAGCGATTCTTCGATCATTTCGCTGATCCTTACCGTCGCCTGCCACTGCGGCGTAGGGTCGTCCCGCCGGGGCATGATCTGGCGCATGCCGGCCGCTTCGCTCTTGCAGACCTCGAAGACGCGCCGTAGTTCAACAACCGGCTCGGGGTGATCGTCGACGCGGAGGTCGCATAGCGGGTACGCCTCTTCGCTGACAACAGTGATACCTGCCGACTGGCGGCCACGGCGGTCGCCGCCGGCGGCCTGGCCGGCTTCAAGCGCCTGGATGAGGCGCTCTGAGAGCTCTTCGACAAGCGTGGTCTCGAAGGCGCGGGCCATCCCTTTCACGACCTCCTCACCCTCGAGGATATTGCCGAGGCAAACGTAGCCGGCGCCGGAGACCTGGCCAGCCCAGGGAATGCACCGGTCGCCCGTGTAAGCAGCCGGGCGGCCTTCCCGATCTACAATCCCCAGCTGGCGCAGGTCCCGACCGGGGTCGCCCTCGACGAGCCTCTCGAGCGTGCGTTCAGCGGTCAGGCCGTGCTCGAGCAGCTCCAGTCCGTCGATGCCAAGATACGGATTGACGAACGACTGACTTGCGATGGCACCCACGCGGGCGCGGCAATACGGCACCATGCCGCCGGCCGCAAGCGCCTTGCTGGATGTCGCGACGCCGAGCATCCCGGTGCGTGGACAGCGCGCCGCGATAGAGAACGTCATGTCGTTGCCCCCGCTCCGCTCGTCCTGAGGTTCTCGAAGGACGGAGGCTGCGGATAATACTCCATCATCTTCTGGACGCTCGCGGCGGTCCGCTCGTCCTTTAGCAGGCTGACGAGGTACAGCGCCATGTCGATGCCCGCCGATACGCCTGCTGATGTGATGAGGTTGTCATCGTGCACCCAGCGCGCGCCCTCCTTCACGTCCACATCCCCGAGCGCCTTCAGCTCGTGTATGGCTCCCCAATGCGTGGTCGCCGGACGGCCGGCCAGGAAGCCTGCCCGGTGCAGGATCATCGCGCCGGTGCAAACGGAGGTCACCCACGCGGCAGCCTGACCGGATTGCCGGACATAGTTCACGAGCCGCGTGTCATCCATCGCCTTGCGGCTGCCCAGCCCACCCGGAACGAGAATGACATCCAACGCGGGGGCGTCGTCGAAGCCGTGATCCGCGACGACGTTCAGCCCGCTGAGCGATCGCACGGGGCCGGCCTTGTCAGCGATCGTAACGATACGCCACTCGGGATCGAGCTTTCCGAGCATGCCGAGCACCTCGTAGGGACCGATCGCGTCAAGCTCTTCGAAGTCGGGGTAAAGGATGATGCCGGCCGTTTTAGTCATTTCCGCCATAACCTCCATCTTCTTGTGGGCCCATGATGGACTATGCTGCCCCAAAACGGCCACCAACCGGGAAGGCCAGCCCATTTCCAGGGTTTCCATGGACGCTCGACCTTGATGTGGTGGCTCTTCATGTAAGTTTCGAATTCTTGAGGGTCGACGTGAATGTCTTGCTGGAGAAGGGCATCGAGGAGACCGTCGTGGCCGAGTCTCGGGTGCCGCTTGTGCAGCCGTTTGATCTCGTGGGCGACGCGTTCGTCGATGGCGTCGTAATGGCGGGAAGTCATCGAATGACCAGCTCCTTGCCCTCGCTTCGGCCGCGCCAGCCGGCCGCGACTCGCCGGTAGAGACTGAGGGCACCCACCGGTTCTCTGCGGATGATCGGCGTTTCGTGCAGCGTGCACTGCGTCTCGTAGCCGAGGCGGTGGTAGATCGCGACCGCCGGATGGTTCTCGCTCTCGACCGTCAGGACAACGAGCGGGCAGCGTCGGATCAGCTCCGCCGTCACCGCGCTAGTAGCTATCGTGGCCAGTCCCTGGCCCCGGTACATCGGATGGGTGAATACATTGCCGACGACAGCAACGCCCTCACTGGCGGATACCACATGGGTGCCGGCGATGGCGACTAGGAGATTGTCGACGGAAACCCCGTAATAGACGCCCTCTTCAATGTGGCGGGCGTGGTACGCCGATGAGCCGCTCTCTGTCGAATACAGGCGATTGATAGCCCTAATATCGCGGCCGGTCAGACGGACCGCCTCCCCGTCGACGCGTTTGAAGCTCGTATCTGTGATCGACATGCGGAGCATGGTCTGCGGCCGCGTGCAGACGAAGAATTTCTCGATCGAGCGGCGATGCTCAGGGCGCAGACTCCCGAAGCTGAAGCGCGGCCCCGGATGTACGCTGAGGGCGGCCTCGACAGCGGCCGGATGGCCGAGGACGAAGAGGGCGCGCCCGAGTCCGCCCCGCGAGTGCAGGACGAGCCCGGCCCCGTCCGGGCCGGACGCAGCATACCATTCGGAGAGCCGGAAGAGACTCGGATCGAGCTGCGCCAGCGCGTAGGCGGCGTAGGCCCTCTCGGGGGACAGCAGCAGGCGGATTGCTTGCGGGTCTTGGAGACGCTCGACCGCGTAGATGGCGCGAGTTCGCTGCCGTCCTCGGGACAAGGTAGCGGTCATGCGCTATCCTCCGGCCACTTCCTGCACAACGTAATGCCCAATTATCGGCCCTAGCCGCCGTTTGGTCTTCTCCGGTACGAGCGCGAGCCGGGTGACGATGGCATCGCGAAGCGCGTAACAGCAGGCACAGTTGCGTACCTCCGGAAGGCGGCCGAGGGCCAGCCGCACGGCGTTCCGTGAGACTTCCACGTTCTGCAGCAGGTTCGCGACGATCATCTCTGCCGATACATCTTCGTGCGTGTCGTGCCACACATCATAATCGGTCGAACAGGCGAGAATCGCATAACAGATCTCCGCCTCGCGGGCGAGCTTGGCTTCGGGCAGGGCGGTCATGCCGATAATATCGGCGCCCCAGCTCCGGTAAAGGT
>VBEJ01000200.1 GCA_005882985.1 Chloroflexota bacterium | reverse complement strand
GTGGCTGCGGGCGCGTTCTGGCGTGTTTTCAGATGACCGCTTCCAGGAGATGACCATTGAATTGCGCTTGGCCGAATTCATAACCGCGGGAGACGACAACTTGGTTTTCGTTCCAACGCATCTGTGGTATGAGATCGGGGCCGAAGAAGCCTTCCGCCGCATACGCCGTCGCCGCCGCTGGAGAAGACAGCAAGCGTAGGATTGAGACAGGTCGTGGTTGTCCGGTATGCTGGAGCCATCTCCAGTTATTGGCGCTGTAACGACTTGATCAACGATCTTTGGGGAACGAAATGGTCTATATAAAGACAACTCCTTGGACGCGAACGGGGCGCAGTATTGCGATTGAAAAGGCCGTTGCCGGCATCTACGAGATGTATTTCGCAAAAGGGCCCCGGTGGGTGGCGAAGCATCTGCCACACAGATCAGAGATGGCAGACTATGGGGATAAGGTTAGTGCAGAATCCCGCGAGATACTTCTCGGCGACTACGGCGTCGAGTCTTTCATTGAAGACTACGCTGTTCTAGCCATTCAGGGGTCCGGCGACAGCATCAGCACCAAGCAGACGTACACGCAATGGGTATATGACGAAACGCGGCACAGTAAAGCCTTGTGGTACTGCCTTGTCGATTCGGGACTGTACTCGCAGCAGGAACTCGACCGCTACACGCACGAATGTGGTGAAGATGTATGGACATTCGAGAGGCAGACCGGGTACGAGGCTACGCCGGAGCGCGGCGCCGTGTATGCGATCGCCCAGGAGAGGCAGACCAAAAGGAACTATCAAGCCATGCAGCGACGCCTGTGGCAGGAGTACGGCTCGCCGGTAGACGCCGCCGCACGGCCCGTGTACCCGGCCATCGCCGGAGTCTGCCGGACTCTTTCGATCGATGAGGGGTTTCACGAAGGGGTCTTCCGCCAGATTGCGAGGGTGTACCTCGCGTTTTGGCCGGACAAGGCGTTGCGGGCAATGTGGGAGATGTACGAGCGATATCGCATGCCGTTGGTGAAACTTCCCAACGCCGAGGCTTTTCTGCAGGCGGTCCTCTCTACGGGCATCGATTCGGCAAGATGCGTCGTGCGCGATGTGCTCGAGCCAACTTACGCCGCAATGGGCTTTGAGAGCCGGGCCGCAGTCCGGCGGGCAGCGAAGGAGAGCTGGGAGCTACCGGAGGGCGCTGTGATCGGGGTGGGGGATGAGCCGCTTGATGGCCTGGCTGAAGGAGCGGTTCCCTACCGAATGAATCCGGACGGATCGCTCGTGCGAGCGGGTGTTCCGGCATGATCGACCAAAACAGTGTGGCGATCCTAAGCGAACTCGATAGCATCGGGAAGCTTGAGCAGGGGCGGTAAACAAGGCAGGGTGCTTGCGCTTGCAAAGACGCAGCCGGAAGCCGCCCCTAGCCCTGTTCTTGCCACTGGACAAGCCCCCGTCGCGGGCTTACAGTGTGGGCGCTCGATGCGCTTCGGCAGGCGGAGAGCTACGAGAGCGCCCTCCGCAGAGGCGCGCAGCAGCGAGGTGAGGAAATGGGATTTCTGGACAGACTGTTCGGCCGCAAGGGCAATAAGGCGGCGCCCGCTGAGGAGCCGGCCGCGGAGGTGGAGTGCCCGCACACAGCGGTCACCGCTCGCTGGGACAGCGCGGCCGACATGGGAAAAACGGAGCTCGTCTCCGCCTACGTCTGCGAGTCCTGCCACGCGACGTTCAGCCGCGAAGAGGGTGCGGTCTTCATCGCGGCGGCAGTCGAGCGGCTGCGCGTGAGCGAGGAGTCTCGCCAGGACCGAATGCGCCAATAGGCCAGCAACGGGACCGTCGTCTCCGCGCGTAACGACCGTGATAATGGACGGCCGTTTCGCGGTCGTTTAGTTTGATTTTTGTATCTTGGAGTGGGCGATGGGCCTCGAACCCCGCCCGACTTGGGCTCGGTTATTGCGTGGCCGGACGTCAAGTAGCTACTTGACAACGGTTATCGCAGGCAATACAAGACGCGTGAGCCCCGGGATGCGTCTTAGCAATGTCACACCGGTCGGTCACTGCGGGATTTGGGCGGCACCCCCTATGGTCGGAAAATTCATCTCCCTTTAATTAGAGGTTTGCCGGGCCTTCATGCACATTGCCGGCGAATTGTGACAACCTCAGGAGTCGTGGATCCCGGTTCAAGCGGCCGGGGGCGGGTAAGGAGACCAATCTCCTGACTGCTCTTTCCCAATGGAGAAAGGCGCACGATACATGAGGGCCGACCGACATAAGCACCCCTGCCAACACCACTGGCTCCTCGAGAGTCCCGAAGGACCGACGAGCCGGGGCCGATGCAAGCTATGCGGCGCTGCCCGGCAGTTCCGCAACTCGCTGGAAGGCTTCCCGTGGGACGAACGGTCGAAGGGAGAATGGGTGAGCCTCCAATTGAGCAAATCGCATCCTTTAGTGCTATCCCGTCGACGCTGAACCGAGGCGCACTCAGCGTTAGCGTGAGTTGCGTCAGGGGCCTTTTCTGAGGTCCGTGGCACGTCCCACTGCTCCATCTCGGAACGCACCACGGTATCCGTCAGAGATCAATACCCAGTCGTATCCCCCCGGGTGGAGGATAACCTTGAACGCGAAGTATTTTGGAATGTTCCCCCGAAGCCTCTCTTCACCCACGCGGGTCATGGTCTTCCCTGACTCACCGCCCAAACCCGCAGAGCCTACGCCACTCCTTTCAACTGCCGCTCCCCCCGGCAAAGTCAATGACGCGGGCCGCGACCGGCTCGCTCTTTCCCTTGAGTTCAAGCTGGACGGCAGGCGCACCCGGGTAGCGGTCGCAAGCGGACTCATACACGCGTTCGGACATCACGATCTGACCGGGTTTGGCCTGCGATTGCAGGCGCGCCGCAGTGTTCACGACGTCGCCCAGCGCGGTGAAGTCCTTGACCGCCCCCACGCCAACGTTGCCAACGTAGGCGCGGCCCGCGTCGAGGCCCAGCCCGAGGGGCAGCCAGGGTTCGCCACCATCACCATAGCCTACGGCTCGAAGCAGCGCTTCCGCACCGGTGAGCATCTTCGAGATGTACTGATCGCGGCCCGCGAAGCCGGGAAGCCAGAGCGCCATCACCTCATCGCCGGCGAGCTTGTCTATTACGGCGTCGTGACGCGCGAACACCTCGGTGGCAGTGGAGTAGAACCGGTTGAGGTGTTGCGCGACATCCGCCGGCGACCGCGATTCCGCGTATGACGTGTACCCGCGCATGTCCGCGAAGAGTACGCCGGTCGGGACCTCCGCGCCACCAATCGGTGCGTCTTCGAAACAGACGCGGCACCAATTTGGGTTCTTGCGAGACGGGGAGGTGAATGGCAGGGGCTTGAGAACGACCGAGCCGATCCCCTTGAATGGTGCCATGCACATACCGCAGCGGGGGGCCGATGGCCACATGCGGAAGAACCTGCGGAGGCGAAGGGCGGGAACATAGCCGTCTTCCAACGCCTTGCGCCACCCCCTACGTTTGCGCTCTTCG
>VBEJ01000199.1 GCA_005882985.1 Chloroflexota bacterium | reverse complement strand
TGAGCTGATCGATGCCCCAGAGGCGGTGTTGGTCGGCGGTCATGGGGATCTGGCGCTCGCGCCGCACGGGGGCGACGAGCAGCATGTACGGCGAGTCGGCATCGAGCTCGAAGTAGTCGCGGACGCGCTCGCGGAGCACGCTCGGTGCAAATGGGCGAAAGCCTTCGCGGAACTTGATCTTGAGGTTCATCTGCGCTTGCATGCGCGGGCTTCGCGGGTCGCCCAGAATGCTGCGCGCGCCAAGCGCGCGAGGGCCGAACTCCATCCGTCCGTCGAACCAACCCACCACCTTATCATCGGCGAGCAATTCGGCGACCCGCCGTAGCAGGGCCGGGCGCTCCAGGCGCTGGTACGACGCGCCTTGGGATGTCAGGTACGCCTCGATGTCCTCCGCCGAGTACTCCGGTCCGAGATACGACCCCCGCATGCCGTCCCTGCCGGGCACCACGTGCCGGGGGCGCCGGCAATGCCGGTGCCAGATCAGCTGTGCCACGCCCAGGGCGCCCCCCGCATCCCCGGCCGCGGGCTGGATCCAGAGATGCTTGAATGGCCCCTCGCGCAGGATCCGCCCATTGGCCACGCAGTTCAGCGCAACCCCACCCGCGAGACACAGGCTTTCCATCTGCGTCTCCCGGTGCGCCGTCCGTGCCATGCGGAGCATGATTTCCTCGCACACCACCTGGACCGAGCGGGCCAGATCCATTTCACGTTGCGTCAGCTTGGACTCGGGTACCCGCGGCGGGCCTTCGAACAGCTCATCGAAGGCGCCGTTCGTCATCGTGAGGCCGGTGAGATAATTGAAATACTTCTGGTTGAGCGTGAACGAGCCGTCGTCGCGCAGGTCGATCAGCTCGCGGTAGATCACGTCCACGTACTTGGGCTCGCCGTACGGCGCGAGGCCCATGACCTTGTACTCACCGGAGTTCACCTTGAAGCCGGTGTAATAGGTAAAGGCGGAATAGAGCAGGCCAAGCGAATCGGGCCAGTGCAGCTCCGAGAGCAGCTCGATCTCGTTGCCGCGCCCGACACCGAAGGACGCCGTCGCCCACTCGCCTACGCCGTCCACCGTGAGAATCGCCGCCTCCCTGAATGGCGACGGGAAGAACGCGCTCGCGGCGTGCGACTCGTGATGCTCCGCGTACAACAGGTCGCCCTCGTATCCACCCAACGCGGTTCGGATGTCGCGGTCCATGAACAGCTTTTCCTTGACCCAGAGAGGCCCGGCCATCCGGAACGATCCGAAGCCTCTCGGGGCGACGCCCAGATACGTCTCGAGAATGCGCTCGAACTTGAGAAGCGGCTTGTCGTAGAACCCGACGTACGCGAGGTCGGAGATCCGGATGCCCGCCGCACCCAGACAGTATTCCACAGCCTGCGTGGGGAACGACGCGTCGCCCTTCTTGCGGGTGAAGCGCTCCTCCTGGGCCGCGGCCACGATCTCGCCGCCACGCACTAGGCAGGCCGCGCTGTCGTGATAGAAGGCCGAGATGCCGAGCACGTAGTCGTGCGTCAGGGTTCGGGAACTCACAGTGCTGACACTCCCTCGCAAGTGTTGGGCTACCGGGGCGGGGCGCCGGAGGACGGCCCGGAATTCGTGGTCGAGCCGGCCGTGGCAGCGGTTTCCGGCGTCCCGCCGATCCCCGTTGCGTGGCCGCCGCGCAACACCTGGTGGCCCGGGCCCGACAGCGCTCGCATGACCATTTCCCGGCCCAGCCACTCCGCCACGACGCGGTTGCCACTCAGAGAGTAGTGACCTCCGCTCATGAACCAGCCGGTGACGTCGCCGGGCGCCTCGCGGTCGAGGAACGCCCGCGTGAGATCGATGTACTCGAGCCCCCGGGCCGCAACGGCCTGGATCACGGGTGCCAGAACGGTGCGCCTGCCCTCGCGTGCCTCCGCGACCGATTCGCGATCGGGGAAGATCACTACGACGGGCCGAGCGCCGATCGAACGCACCGCCGCCGCAAAGTGCTCAAAAAGGGCGATCTGGATTTGGAACGCGGCGGAGGTGGGGGCGAACTCACCGTGTCGGATCAGCCGGTCCCCCGCGAAATACCGGCGATGGATCCCGAGCCACAGGTGTGTGAGCAGCCGCACGGTCGCCGAGTTGTCGTATAGCGGATCGCGATAGATCGCCGGTTCGTACCAGTAGTCGTTCGTTCCCAGCTCGATGATGTCGCGGGGAGCGCGCAGGTATCGTGCGTAATCCGAGGCGTGCGTCAGTGGCTCGGGCAAGAGCACCAGCCGCCCAAGGGTGTCGAGCGTGAACCGCGGTTTGACGAGGGGCAGCTCGCGATTCGAGATGAACCGACGGTACACGTTGACCACGCGGCGCAAGTCATCCGTCGTAAATCCGATGATCACGAGCTGCGGCGCCAGCGCTCTACCCTCCGCGCGGAACCGGAGGTACGCCTGATCCACCCCGTATCCTCCGACGCCGTAGTTCAGAACTTCGAGCTGAGGGAACAGCCGCTCCATGATGGCCGACCAGGCGGCGGAGTCGGCCACCTCGCTCCCGTATACGAATGAGTCACCGAACGCCGCAACCCGAGCTACCCCCGGGCGCGGGTGCGCGGAGTACTGCCGAGCTCCCCGGAGGCCCTGGGAGCTGATCGTGTTCGCGGCGTCGTGGTGGCCGGCGCTGTAGCGCCATCCTAGCACGGAGTCGACACCAAGCATACGGGATGCATCCGGAGCGATCAGACGCCGGATCCGGTCAGATTGCTCGCGGAAGATGGCGCGAGTCGTGCGGATCTCTTCCGCGAAGAGCGGCCGCGACAGCCTGATCACCAGGTGGGACACGCCTTCCGTTGTGGCGAGAGCCAATGCGACCAGGATGGTCGGAAAGAGTACGCGCTTGCCACGGCCGATCATAGCGTCGCCCCAGCTTGCATACTGGGTGCCGTACCACGCCCTGAGACTTGCAGGCACCCTGGTGCCCGGCACTCGTCGGGGAGGGTCGCATTGTTGCGTGCGCGCGACAGCCCGTGCTGCACGGGCCTTGACTCAGGATGCATTCGGATCCGCCGCCGATCCTGGTTCCCCCCACCGCGCCAGCAGCCGCCCGTACAGCTCGGCGTACCGCTGCACCATGCGGCCGATGCCATACTCCGCCGCCGCACGCGCCTGCGCGGAATGGCCGAGCCGCTGGGCCTCAAACGGCTGGACGAGCAGGCGTTGGAGAGCGCCGGCGAGCGCCGCGGAATCGCCAGGCGGAACCAATAGGCCGACAGCGCCGCTGGCCAGCGCCACGGGTACGTCCCCGACGGCACTGGCGACGATCGGGCGAGCCGCGAACATCGCCTCGAGCAGCGCGAGCGGCAGACCTTCGGACAGGGAAGGCAACGCGAACA
>VBEJ01000083.1 GCA_005882985.1 Chloroflexota bacterium | reverse complement strand
CTCGCGCACGAGGTCGTTGAGCGTGCTCAGCGTCTCCTCAAGCGGCGTATTCTCGTCATAGCGGTGCATCTGGTAGAGGTCGATGTAGTCCGTGTCCAGCCGCCGAAGGCTGTCTTCGACAGCTCGCCTCAGGTGCTTGCGACTTGTCCCGCCCTCGAATACGCCCGGGCCGAGCGGCGAGGCTGCCTTCGTTGCGATGACGACGTTGTCCCGCTTCCCTTTTGCCGCTTTCCCGACGATCGTCTCCGACTTCGTTCCCGAGTACACATTCGCCGTATCGATGAAGTTGTGCCCGGCATCGAGGTAGGCGCTGATGATCCCGACCGACGTTTCTTCATCGCAACCGAACTGCTCGTTGCCGAAATTCATCGCCCCCAAACACAGCGGCGACACCTGCAGGCCCGAGCGACCGAGCTTTCGTAGACCTCGTGATGACATGTATGACCTCCTTCAATGGGGACGAACCGGCACGCAGTATACCAAAGGGGGCACGGTTTGCGGGGTTGCCGGTTTGTGGTTGCCGGTTTGCGCTTAGTCCGGCAGCGTCACGAGACTCGTCGTGCTCTGAATGCCGTCTATCGTCCGGATCTTCTCGCCGAGGATCGTCGGGATGTCCTGCAGCGTCTCTACCTCGATCTCGACGACGATGTCATACGGGCCCATCACCTCGTGCAGCTCCACGATGTGCGGCACCTTCGATATCTCGTCGTGTACGTGCTTGGTCTTCGTCGGGTCTGTCACCACGAGAACGTATGCTTTTACGACCATTCGGGTGCTCCTTAACGCTCCTGCGGTCGGGTGCGAGTTTCGCGCATTATACGACACGTGCCAGCCGTTCGCCACGAGGCGTAGAATGGGGATGAAAGCCCCATGACGAACCCGAATGACCCTCTCGGCGCTCTCGCGACCCTGGAAACATCCGCCGGCCCCGTCTCCTACTACCGCCTTGACCGGCTCGCCAAACTCGGCCTCGCCGAGATCCACCGTCTACCTTTCTCTGTCCGTGTGCTCCTCGAGAACCTGCTTCGCCGTCTCGACGGCCTAATCGTCACAGAGGACGATGTCCGCGCGCTCGCGTCCTGGTCGCCAGGGGCTCTCTCTCCGCGCGAGCTTCCCTTCCTGCCGGCGCGTGTTCTCCTTCAGGACCTCACGGGCATCCCCGTCGTTGCCGATCTCGCCGCACTGCGCTCGGAAGTAGCTCGCCGGAATGGCGATCCGCAGCGCATCAACCCGCTCTTTCCAGTCGACCTCGTGGTCGACCATTCCGTCCAGGTCGATGCCTTCGGCATAGCCGACGCCTTCCGCATCAACGTCGCCCGCGAGTACGAGCGCAACGGCGAGCGCTACGGCTTCCTGCGCTGGGCCCAGGAGTCGTTCAGCAACTTTCGCGTCGTCCCGCCCGGCGCCGGCATCGTCCACCAGGTGAACCTCGAGTTCCTCGCGAAGGTGGTCCAGACGGCGAGACGCAACGGCGATGCGATTGCCTATCCTGACACTCTCGTCGGCACCGACTCCCACACAACGATGATCAACGGCCTAGGCGTCCTGGGCTGGGGCGTTGGCGGCATCGAAGCGGAGGCCGCGATGCTCGGCCAGCCTCTTCCCCTGGTCGCGCCGCACGTGATCGGCGTGCGCATGACCGGTGCCTTGCCAGAAGGCACAACCGCGACCGACCTCGTCCTCACTGTGACCGAGATGCTCCGCCGTCATGGCGCCGTCGGCAAGTTCGTCGAGTTTTGCGGCCCAGGGCTCAGCACGCTGAGCCTTCCCGACCGCGCGACTATCGGCAACATGTCTCCCGAATACGGCGCCACTTGCGGATTCTTCCCCGTCGACGCCGAAACCCTGCGTTACCTGACGGCGACCGGCCGTCCGGCGGCTCAGGTCGAGCTCGTCGAGCAGTATTGCCGCGCTCAAGACCTCTTCCGTGAAGATGGCACGCGTGACCCCGAGTTCAGCGATCTGTTGACCCTCGACCTACGCAGCGTCGAGGCCAGTCTTGCCGGTCCCCGTCGTCCCCAGGACCGCGTCCCCCTGGCGGAGGTCAAGAACAGCCTGGAGCAGGCGTTTGGCGAGCAGTTCCCATCCGGCCGCAAGGCCAAGGAGCGCATGGACTGGGAAT
Source organism: Chloroflexota bacterium (assembly GCA_005882985.1). GTDB lineage: Bacteria > Chloroflexota > Dehalococcoidia > SM23-28-2 > RBG-16-64-32 > CF-163. Next base: position 9,554 of record VBEJ01000083.1, on the reverse strand, counting down.
CAGCCGCCTCGGGTGAGACAGCGCGCCCGCCCGCCGACGCTGCACCCGTCGATCCTCGTCCCAAGACCGCCGTCGTTGCCCTGAACGGCCACCGCTCGGAGTTAACCCACGGCTCCGTCGTAATCGCCGCTATCACGAGCTGCACCAACACCTCGAACCCTTCCGTCATGCTCGGCGCCGGGCTGCTTGCCCGCAACGCCGTCGAGCGCGGTCTCACCGTCGCGCCTTACGTCAAGACGAGCCTCGCCCCCGGCTCCCGCGCTGTTGTCGATTACCTCCGGCGCGCTGACCTTCTGCGCTACCTCGAAGCCCTGCATTTCGACCTCGTCGGCTTTGGCTGCACCACTTGCATCGGTAACAGCGGCCCGCTGCCCGAGCCCGTCGCCGAGGCAGTGGACGAGAACGGTCTCGTCGTCGCCGCAGTCCTGAGCGGCAACCGGAACTTCGAGGGACGCATTCACCCGCAGGTACGCGCCTCCTATCTGGCGTCGCCGCCTCTCGTCGTCGCCTTCGCACTGGCCGCCACGGTCGACATCGATCTCCGGACGGAACCGCTCGGTCGTGATTCCAGCGGTCGCCCGGTGTACCTGGCCGATATCTGGCCGACTTCGGAGGACGTTCAGAAGACGGTGGCAGGCGCGATCGACTCTGACATCTTCAAGGAGACCTACGAGCACATCTTTGACGGTGAGGAACGCTGGGCGGCGTTGAACGTGCCCACGGGCGCCCTCTGGGAGTGGGACGATGCCTCGACCTATCTCCGCGAGCCGCCGTTCGTTCGCGGCATCGCGGCCGAGCCGCCCGCAGTTCGCGACATCAGTGGCGCGCGCGTCCTCGTCATGGTCGGCGACTCGGTGACCACGGACCACATCTCGCCCGCGGGCTCCATCGCTCCCGGCAGCCCTGCGGCGAAGTACCTGACCGACCACGGCATCGATCGCCGCGACTTCAACAGCTACGGCTCCCGTCGCGGCAACCACGAGGTCATGGTGCGCGGCACTTTCGCCAACGTCCGCCTGCGAAATGAGCTTGTGCCGGGAGTCGAGGGCGGTTGGACCCGCCACTTCCCCGACGAAGAAGGCATGACCATCTATGACGCCGCCGTGCGCTACCAGGATGAGGGCGTGCCGCTGATCGTCATCACCGGCAAGGAGTACGGGACAGGCAGCTCGCGCGACTGGGCGGCCAAAGGCGTCTCGCTTCTCGGTGTGCGCGCCGCTATTGCCGAAAGCTACGAGCGCATCCATCGCAGCAACCTCGTCGGCATGGGTGTCCTTCCACTCGAGTTCGCCCCGGGCTTCTCGCGCCTCTCCCTCGGCCTCACCGGAGCCGAGGTCTACTACATCGAAGGCCTCAGTGAAGGCATCGAGCCCAGGAAACAGCTCATCGTGCGCGCCGTAGCAGATGATGGCGCCGAGACCAGCTTCGCCGCCCTCGCCCGCGTCGACAGCCCGCTCGAGGTAGAACAATACCGCCACGGTGGCATCCTTCCCTTCATCTTGCATAAGCTGGTAGCAATGGCGGCTTGACCACGCAGTCTACCGAGCGGCAAGCCGTCGTAGATGCTTTTCAACATCTCTACTACGATCAACCGGAAAACACCTGGGACAACACCTATTGGCTTGGCGTGCCTACCCAGAAATGTCCGCTGGACCTCTGGGTATACCAGGAAATCATCTTCGAACTGCGACCGGACGTGATTGTCGAGTGCGGCACCTGCAAAGGCGGGAGCGCTCTGTTCCTTGCCTCAATGTGCGACATGGTCAGGAACGGCCGCGTCTTCAGCATAGACATCGAGCCGCAACGATCTCGCCCTAACCACAAGAGAGTGCGCTACATCCTCGGATCATCGACGGACCCCGATGTTGCCGGTCTGGTACGCCAGCAGACACGGCCGAAGGATCGGGTGCTGGTTTTCCTCGATTCGGATCACACCAAAGAGCACGTGCTAAATGAGCTTCGCGCGTAAGCCCCTCTGGCAACAATGTTCAGGTGACTCAGCCTGTTTTCCTGCGGGCGATGATGAACCGGGAACTATCCACGGCCGCACCCATCAATGCCATCGGCGTTTACGGCCTCGTCTCGTTTCTTTACGGCGGAGAGCGCCTGGATCTTTACACCTTCTGCGCAGTCTCACTCGCGTTGCTTTGCCTCCTCTGGCCCCGCCGCTTGGAGTGGGAAGTAATGTTCAAAGAATTCTCAGCGAAATATCCCGGCGTCCCGTCCAATCCATGGCAGCCAGAGCCATCCGCTTGACACACCTTCCGACTGGCGTATAATCGAGCCCGATAGCGAGCGCTCGCTATATTAATGAGGGGGGACGGCGTGCCGAAGCTTAAGCCTGAAGAGCTAGAGTCCAGGCGCAAGGAGATCATCGACGCCGCGCGCACTTGCTTCCTGCGTAATGGCTTCCACCGGACCACGACCGACGAAATCTGCCGCGAGGCCTCGATCACCCCAGGCGGCTTGTACCACTACTTCGGCGGCAAGGACGAGATAATCGCGGCCGTGATCCAGGACACCGCCAGCGAGATGGTCGGGCGGTTTCGCGCGCTGATGGATTCGGCCGGGGACATCCGGCAGGCCTTCGCCGATATCTCGTCGTTGTTCATAGAGACCATGCACGATCCCAACATGGACAACCTCGTGCGGCTCGACATCGAGACTTGGGCGGAAGGCCTGAAGAACGCAAAGCTGTACGAGATCAGCAAGGAGAGCTGGGGGATGCGCCGGGAGTTGATGGAGCACTTCGTCAAGAGGGGCGCCAGGGAGGGCATCTACAGTATGCCTGACGTCGACGCCCGCGGGCTCTCGTGCCTGCTCGTCGCCACGCTCTTGGGAATGCGCATCGGCAAGGTGCTGCTAAAGGACGATTTCGATCTCAACGGAGCTATTGCCGCGATGTTCCTTGTTCACAGCGGACGGCTGACGACGGAATTGCCCGACCTGAACGGGATCATAGCGCCGGTAACCGGCGAGAGTACCGTTCCCGCCGCCGCGAGACGCGCGAGCTAATAAACCGGCCGCCCCGATTTCTCGGGGCGGCCCACATAGTCCAGGAACCGCCGTGGAGCCCATGACACGGCGGTTCTGTGCGTCTACAGGGGTGGCGAGCCCCCTGGGGGTGCGGCGTTCCCCGTAGAGGTGAGACGCCTAGGTCCGGCACTGCCCCGACGGATCAGGACAGTTACGACTGAGAGACACCGGGCGGCCGGCAACTCGGTCGTGCTTAGCATTCCGATCCCGCTTTGTGTTGCTCGCCGCTCCATCTCGTCCAGCCTTCCCTGAAACTTCCGCATTTCAGTTACACGAATTAGACGCCCAGCCCATATCTGAGTCAATAGGTTTTCCGACAAATGCAAGTATTATCGAGCGAGCGCTCATTATACCGAGAAAGCGCTCGGTTTACCGAGCAAGCGCTCGCTATTTCGCATGCGTCGATTGCGCTTGCAGCCGTTCGCGGGCACTCCGAAGCCTGTCCAGCGTGCGCTCTCGCGCCAGGATCTCCATCGTCTCGAAGAGCGGCGGCGTGGCCGTCTTGCCTGTTACCGCCACGCGAAGCACCCCGAACAGCTCGCCCGTCTTCACGCCCAGCTCTTCGGCGAGCGGCCGAACGGCGGACTCCAGCTTTTCATGCTCCCATCCATCCACCGCCTCGAGTCGCTCCGTCGCCGCTTCCAGCGCTTTCAGCGCCGCTGCTGGGTCGCCGGCGTACCGTTTGCCCAACAGCGCCTCAACGTCGTATTCGAGCTCGCCGTCCGTGAAGAAGAAGTCGGCCATGTCCACGATTTCGCCGAGCAGCTTGATCCGCTCTTTCACGAGCGGAATGATGCCCATCAGGAGCTCGCGATCAACCGGCCGGCCCAGATGCCGTCCGAGGAACGGGGCCGCATCGTCCGCCAGTCTGTCGTCCGGCATCTCTCGAATGTAGACGCCGTTCATCCAGAGCAGCTTCTCGGCGTTGAAGACCGCCGGGTTCGTGAGTACCCGGTCGAGGTCGAAGTGGCGGATGAGCGTCTCGCGGTCAATGATCTCCGTATGGTCATCCAACGACCATCCCAGCAGCGCGAGGAAGTTGACCACTGCGTCCGGCAGGTACCCCTGCTCCCGGTAGTCGAGCGCGGCGTGCGCACCGTGCCGCTTGGACAGCTTCGAGCGATCCGGGCCAAGGATGCGCGAAAGGTGCGCGAAGACGGGTGGCTCCCAGCCGAACGCCTGGTACACGAGAAAGTGCCGCGGGACGCTCGGTAGCCATTCTTCCCCGCGCAGGACGTGAGTCGTCCCCATGAGGTGATCGTCCACCTGCGCGGCGAGGTGATATGTCGGATAGCCGTCCGACTTGAGCAGCACGAAGTCATCAAGCGTCTCGTTCTGAAACACCACACTCCCCCGCAGCACATCGTGCGCCACCGTCTCACCGTCAAGCGGCGTCTTGAAGCGCACAACCGGACGGCTGCCCTGCGCCTCGGCCGCACGTCTCTCCTCCGGCGAAAGGTCCCGGCAGTGCCGATCATAGCGCGGCGGCTCCTTCCGCGCCTGCTGCGCCTTACGCACCTCCTCCAGGCGCTCGGGCGAGCAGTAGCAGAGATAGGCGTGGTCCCCCGCGATAAGCTTCTGCGCGTGCTCGCGGTAGGTCTCCAGGCGCTCCGATTGCGTGTACGGCGCATACGGCCCACCTACGTCGGGACCCTCGTCCCAAGTAAGCCCTAGCCAGTGCAGCGCCTCCATCTGCGCCTCGATCCCGCTCTCGACGTAGCGCGCCTGGTCCGTGTCTTCAATGCGCAGGAAGAACTGCCCGCCGTAGTGCCGCGCGAGCAGCCAGCTGAACAGCGCCGTCCGCATATTGCCGAGATGCGGCTCCCCCGTCGGGCTCGGAGCGTAACGCGTGCGAACGGTCATACCGTTGAAACGATAGAGCATCCGCCGAGGCAACGATAGGGCCGCCGTGCCTCCTTTCTCCTGGTTCCCAGTTCCTTGTTCCTAGTTCCATCTTCCTTGTATCTTTCGATTCATGGAGGGCGTGCACGAAGTCCATCCGGACAGCATCGGCACCCTGTACACCGACGGGATGGAGCTGCCCTACGTCGAATACGGCCAGATGGAGCCGGCCCTCAAGCTGGTTCTCGACGGCGAGGACTACTGGTACTACCGCACTCTACCGCTGAAGGGCTACGGCGCCGTCCTTCCCCGTTACATCTCGCAGCTTGAGGCCGAGGGCCACAAGCCGATCCTCGCCCGCTACGGCACGCGCATCTACATTTACGCGACAGGCGTCACGCCCATCGGCGCGGGCAAGCCGCCGGCGGCCTGAGCGAGGCACTTAACAGCAGCCTTCGTCCCTCGCTATAATTCGCTCACCGGAGCCCAAAATATGTTCAAGGGAGAGGAGCATCCATGCCGCTATACATGGACTTCCATCGGAAGATCAACGGCCTTACTGCCGAGGCCGTCGCTGGCGCCCACCAGCGCGATCTTCGGGTCCAGGACAAGCACGGGGTGAAGTACCTCAAGTATTGGTTCAACGACGACACCGGCCAGGTCTGGTGTCTCATCGACGCGCCCAGCAAAGAGGCTGCCGAGGCCGTCCACCGCGAGGCGCATGGTCTCATCGCCGACGAGCTGACCGAAGTGAAAGAAGGATCATAGCCGAAAGCGATGTAGATCGCTCCGGTGCGGCGCATTCAGGCCGCTTGCAACCGGCTCAGCGCTTCGCGAAGGTCCGCCGATAAGGGTGACACGAACTCGACCGTCCGCCCGCCCAGCGGCATCGCGAACGCCAGCTTGTGCGCGTGCAAGAACTGCCGTCCGATAGACTCTGAGCTTCGGCCGTATGTCGCGTCGCCAACGACAGGATGGCCGATCGCTGCTAGGTGCACGCGGATCTGGTGCGTCCGCCCCGTGACCGGCTCGACCTCGAGCAGCGAATACTTCCCGCCTGCGATCTCCTCCCGCACACGATATCGTGTAGTCGATTCCCGGCCGTCAGCGACCACCGCCATCTTCTTGCGGTTCTTCGGGTGCCGCCCGATCGGCGCGCCGATCGTCCCCTCGCGCGGCGAGGGCACTCCCTTGACGAGCGCGAGGTATGTCTTCCGCACCTCGCGCTCCTTCAATTGGTGCTGAAGCGCGCGCTGCGCCCGGTAGTTCTTGGCCACGACCATCAGCCCCGACGTGTCCTTGTCCAGCCGGTGCACGATCCCAGGCCTGAGCGTGCCGGCGATTCCCTGCAGGTCCGGGCAGGCCGCGAGCAACGCATTCACGAGCGTCCCGCTGGGATGTCCCGGCGCCGGATGCACCGTCAGGCCCGCCGGCTTGTCGAGAACGATGATGTCGCCGTCCTGGTAGATGATAGTCAGCGGGATCGCTTCCGGCGCGAGCTCGATAGTCTCAGGCGGCGGGATGGTGACATTCACGCTCAGACCCGCCGTCACGCCCTCTGACGGCTTCGCCTGGCGGCCGTTTACCGATACGAGGCCCTCATCGATCAGGCGACGCGCTTGGCTGCGTGATAGCTCCGGACAGCGCCGCGCGATAAACGTATCGAGCCGTTCGCCGCCCCGGTCAGCCGTCAGCTCCAGCGTTCTCATCGGTGGGAGTGTTTGGTTTCGGCGCGAACACGAGGTAGCCGACGATAACCGTCGTTATCGCAATCGTCAGCGACGAATCGGCGACGTTGAATGCCGGATACGAAGGGAAATCGATGAAATCGGTGACCTCGCCGAGGCGAATGCGGTCGAAGAGATTGCCGGCGGCGCCGCCCAGCATCATCCCTATCGCGACCGGCGCGATCGGGTGGTCGAACGGCGGGTACCGGTAGTAGAGGTAGATCGCGGCCAACCCGATGCAGGCCATCACGACCAGGAAGACCGTCTGGTCCTGCAGAATCCCGAAGGCGGCCCCCGTGTTGGTCACGTAACGGATGCGCACAGGCCAGTCGGCGTCCGGCCAGGACTCACCCTTTTCAAGCGATGCCCGGACAATCGCCTTCGTCACCTGATCGAGGGTGAAGACAGTGAGCGCCGCGCCCCAGAACAACAGCGGCTTCACAAGAGACCAACCTGTCTTCGGCGGGGCCGGCTCACTCACGTCCACGGGCTGCATCACCCCGATGTTAGCACGCGTCCTCTCCATCTCATCTCGTGTAGAGACGCCCCATGCACGCCCACCGCACAAACGCCACGCCAGCGCCGCGAGAGAGCGGCTCAACCGGCGGGTCTCTTTCTGCAAAACGGGGCGTCTCGGCGGCCTACCGCTCCCTCTGCTATTCTCGATTCGAGGAGGCGTTATGGTATCGAATATCCTCTCCCGCCGACGCGAAGACCGCGAGAAGTGGGGCGACCGCCTGCCGCCCGGACAGAAGGTCGTCGACGACTGGCCGGTGCTCACGTACGGCGGTACCCCTCGCGTCGACCTCAAGAGCTGGCGACTCCGGCTGTTCGGCCTCGTCGATAAAGAGGTCGAGTTCTGCTGGCAAGAGTTCACTTCGTTGCCCACGATCACCGTCGGTTGCGACGTCCATTGCGTAACTTCGTGGAGCCGCATGGATAACGTGTTCGAAGGAGTTGCGTTTCTAGAGCTGATGAAGCATGTCAAGCCGCGGCCGGACGCGACGGCGGTGATCGCGCACTGCTACGGCGGCTACACGACGAACGTCATCCTCAGCGACCTGAGGCGCGACAACGTCCTCCTCGCCTACAAGCACGATGGTAAGGAGCTGGCGCCCGAGCACGGCGGCCCCTGCCGCTTGGTCGTGCCGCACCTCTACTTCTGGAAGAGCGCCAAGTGGCTGCGCGGCCTCGAGTTCATCCCGAAGGACCGCCCGGGCTTCTGGGAGCAGTACGGCTACCACATCCGCGGCGATCCTTGGAAAGAGGAGCGCTACTCCTGACCGAACGGGTGTCATTCTGAGCGCCGGCCACGCTCGATTGCGGATTCCCGCTTCTTCGCGAAGGGAATCTGTCGGGGTGCGGGGCGTGAACGGCTGTCTCGGCCAAGAAGCGGGGTGCCCGCGCCTATCAAAGGAAATCCATTCCTGGGGGCATTATGCGAACGACTGAACGCAACTTCAGTGACGTAATCGTCAAGCCGTCGCCAATCCATGGCCTCGGCGTCTTCGCCGCGCGCGACTTCAAGGCCGGCGAGGTTATCTTCGACACGAGCGAGCTCCGTCTCATCACCGATGAGGACCCCTTGCGCGAGGGAGAGGAAGAGCGCCACTGCGATTGGCTGGCCGACGGGCGCCAAATCCTACTACCCGAGCCCGCCCGCTACCTCAACCACTCCTGCGACCCAACCGCCTGGAAGCAGTACCGCAATGTCGTCAGGCGTTGCGCGACCGCCTTCCGTAATATCCGCGCCGGCGAGGAGATCACGCACGACTACCGCATCGACGGCTTCGGCGACGTCGTCTGGGAATGCAACTGCCGCAGCGAGCGTTGCCGCAAGATCGTTCACTCGGACTTCTTCCAGCTGCCGCTTGAGCTACAGATCGAGTACCTGCCCTGCCTCAGCGAGCTCTACAAGCGGGTCTTCCGCGAGAAGCTCGGCCGGCTGGGCCAGCAGATGGCGGTTGCTCAGGCGCCGCGCCGCCCGACAATCGCTGTCTTCCGCTCATCCATCGCCTCCTCCCACTCTTCCTAACGCCGCTCACACGTCATCCTGAGCGACGACCACGTTCGCGCGCTCTACGAGCTTCTTCGCGAAGGGATCTGGGGTGGGGGGTAAAACTCGCGCGCGACGCGTTTTTCTTGGAAACTACAAATAAGACGATGAGCACTAGATCCGTACCCCTCGCTCTAGACGACCCAGTCAACACCGCTATCCTGGCGGTCTCCGAGGACACGCTTGAAGCCTTCCAGCGCGATCCCTTCGCCGAGATCGCCGGCCGCTCCGGCGTACCCGTCGAGACGGTCATCGAGCGCATCCGCGCGCTCCTCGCCGCCGGCACGGTCCGCCGCGTTCGCCAGACCCTCCTCTCGACGAACCTCGCCGACGGGGCGCTAGTCGCCTGGCTGGTCCCCAACGAGCGCCTTCACGAAGCCTTCGACTTCATGTTCCAGCGCGACCCGTTCTCCGGCCATGTCGTCATCCGCACGACCGACTCCGAAACCGCCGGCTCGAAGTACCGCCTTTGGACCACCCTCAAAGCCCCGCAGAGCTTCTCCCTCGAGAAGCACTGCGACTTCCTCGCGTCCCGTGTCGGCGCACAGGCCTACCGCCTCATGCCCGCGAAGGCGCTCTTCGTCCTCGGCGTCGGCCACACGCGGCGGCGCGGCATGGAGCCGGGATCGAAGTCAGACGACCAGGCCGAAGTGATGTACCCGAACGTCGTCGAGCTGGATGACCTCGAATGGCGCGTCCTCACCGCGCTCAAACGCGAGTTCACGCCGGACGAGATCACGCGTGACCCGTGGCGCTCGCGCGCCCAAAAGGCCGGCGTCTCGCTCGATGAGTTCTGCCGCGTGGGGGAGTCGCTCCATGAGCGCAAGCTGCTTGGGCGCTTCTCGACGTTCCTCGAGCACGTCAAGGAAACAGCCAGCGGCGAGCGCGTCACC
>VBEJ01000171.1 GCA_005882985.1 Chloroflexota bacterium | reverse complement strand
CCCTGCAAGTGGTTGGCAACGAAAGCGGTAACACTCTCCTTATGGACCTCGACGACGGCAGCCCCAACCCGCCGGGCAGCAACGTCGTCTTTTTCAACGGCACCGGTACAACTTCAACCCAGCTTGCCGAGTCCGCGCTGTTCGACGGCCTCCACGCCGAGGGCCTCGCAGCCTGCGGCCAAGTCGCGACGCCAACCGAGGCGCCGACAGCCGTACCAACGCCCACTGCCACCGCCGGGCCCGGCGGAACCCCTACCCCAACGCCTAGAGGCGGCGGCCCGAACGCCTGCAAGTGCTTCAACCCGGCGAACACCGCCACCTATTGTAGGGAAGGGACCGGCGCCATCGACAAGCAGCAACTCACCGTTAGCTGCCAGCCCGAGACCAGCCCCGGGTCGCATCCGGACATCGTGGGTGGCTTCGACATCGGCCTCGGCCCAGACGGCATCGTAGGCACCAGTGACGACACGCACGACTACAACTTCGGCGGTATAGTAGACTTCTCCCCTACAGTGCCCGATGACACCGCCATTCCCGTCGGCGCCATCGTCGGCGAACTCGGCTCGCAGCCGACTCTCGGTCTCGTCAACAACGGCTGCAACAACAGCCAGCTGCGCGTCGGCTTCACGTTCCTGAAGGGCACGACGGACATCAACAACACGGTAGAGCCGCGGCCCTTTGGCGAAACCAACGACCTCGCGATCATGTCTGGTGACAATCCGCCTTACGACGGCGTTCAGGATGTAAAACCTGCGCCGGCCGTTACCAAGTACCCGTCTTTCCTGAACGCGATCTTCGATCCCAACTGGGTCGACTACGGTCCGGACAAGATCGCAGGAAATGGTGACGATACCTACAACGGGCCTAAGTCACCTATCAAGCCCGTCTTCCGGGCGGTTGGCACCACAGCCATCCCTTCGGCGGGCAACCTCTGGGTGATCCTCCAGCTCGTCATCTTCGACAAAGGCACCAAGCTGCCTAACTTCCCGGCCATCGACGCCGGCTATGGCTACCCGAGCGTGGTCGTCCTTCAGACTGCCTCGGCCGCGGGCAATGCCACGCCTCCGGCTCCGAGCGCGATCACAGACTTCTGTACGCCCCTCAAGACAGTCGGCGTTTCGTATGGAGTTACGAAGGACAACCCGGACACACCGGCAAATGAGGGAGGTATCTCGATACGCACCTTACCGAATGTCGGCACTCCGATTACTGGGTTCGTTTATGCGGCGAGTCAGCGGGACGCCGACGGCGACGGTATTGAGAACTCGATGGATCCCTGTCCCACCACGCCTGACCCTAATTGGGACCCGCGGGGGCCCCAACCGCAACCAGCTGACAACGACCTGTTCCACGGAACGCCCATCGGAGATGGCATCCCGGATAGTTGTGATCCCGACCCCACCAACGCCGCCTCACAGATTGGGCCCCAGCCCACTGACTACGACGGCGACGGCTTCCTGAACCGGGGTGACAACTGTCCGCTCGTGCCTAATCCCAACCAGAAAGACACAGATAAGGGCGACACCGGCGAGGAAGTAAGCGACGGCATCGGAGATGCTTGTGACCCGAACCCGGGTACGCCGGACGGCGCTGAAATCAAGTGTATAAAGAGCGGTTCGCTCACAGTGAGCGGTGATCCGAACGTGGCGTTCAGCGGATGCATGAGTGCCCTTCCGTCATTGGACGATGACGGAGATGGGGTCCTCAACACTGCTGATGCCTGTCCTGGGACTCCCAGCGTCGAGCTTCCCGTGGATTCAAATGGCTGTTCACGGCATCAGGTCGACGGTGATCTTGACGGAGTGTGTGATCCGGGTAAGACGAGCACGTTCTGCTCTGGCAGTGACAATTGCCCAGCTGTTGCAAATCCCACCCAATCCGACGCCGATGGGGATGGAGTTGGCGACGCTTGCGATACGACCGGACGAGCGACCATACCCAAGAATAGTGGGTCGGTCATCGTTCAGTTTCCAGGTATAAACCCGGCGTCCACTACGATCCTCATCACGCCTCTCGGCGATCCGGGATCGAATATCCTGTGGGTAGCGCTCGGGACCAATCAATTCACGGTCAACGTGCGAGCGCTGGGGAGCCAGAAACACCCGCCGATCCAGTTCATGTACCAGGTCATTCCATAGCGAGGGCGGGCGTCGACCTCCGCTGCTGGGTAGCAGGAAAGGAGAGGCCAGGTGTCTGCGGAGGAGATATTTACGTCGTCGGCGGTTACAACGGATCCAGCAACCTTTCTGCGAATGACCGGTACGACCCGATCTGGTCAGCATCGCCAGCCAAGCCAACGCCCGCTTCAGAGATGGCCTCGACAACCGTCACGTCCGGTGCCGAAATCTATGCGATTGGTAGTGGCATATTCGGTGCCGGTTCAGCCGTGAATGAGCGCTTCACTTGCGCCATATTGACTCCTACACCTACGCCCACAACCGGCCTTCATGACGCGGGCATTTCCCGACTTGGCGGGCCTAGTTCCGTGCGTCTCCGGCCAGGTATCGCCGATAGCGGTCGGATTACTATTGTCGCTGCTAACGGAGGCGACCACTCGGACATGGTCGGCGTATATGTTGCGTTCCTCCCCCCGGGCGGGACCCAGAACTTCGGTGGCTGTTCGCCCTCGGGGGTTGTGAACCTCGGCGCTCTTAATCTTCTTCCAGGCAACAAGCTCACCGTGAAGGCTGACCCGCCCTGGCAGTGCGCGGACCCGGCCGCAATGGATGGGGTTTCCTGGACGATCAAAGCGATTGCCGACGCACATGGAGATGACTTCGCTTCTTGCTCAACGCTTCAGCAAGTGTTCAGCGGGCAGTGCTCGGCAGCGCTGGCCGACGACGATAACGGAACAGCGACGAATACTCTGATCCGGGCCCGACCTAAGGTGGTCGCACTTAGTCCATGAGTAGAGCGACTCTAATGACGAGTGCGGCGCGCGGTTCGGCGTTCAACCACACCGGCCTCTCGACCGTGTAACCGCCAAGGTGGCCACTATGCAGGCGCCCCGTAATGGGTTCGCCTGCCTGACGTATCAGCGCGTCACACCCAGCGCAGAGCGGTAGAATTTCCCGACGCTCTATACCTTGGCGGTCACCGCGCACTTGGCGGGCGCGGGGCGAGGACAGAAGGCGCAGTGCTCCACGCCGACGTTCCTTGTCGCAAAATCAGTTTCCGAACACATGGGATGGATTCCAGTTCTCGTTGAGCCAGGGGCCGCCGACACACCAGCCGCCGAAACGCGCATCCCTTTGGATGTCAGTTAACCCGCGCTCGTCGGTACCGTCAGGCTTGACGGTAAACACTCCCAGATTGTCCACAAGCGCGGGTCTCTCTGAAGTGACCGGAACGGTAATCGTCCCAGCGAACGCGATAAGCGAGCCATCGGGTGCCCAGCGTGGAAATGCCTTGGTGACGCTGGAGCTAGTGATTTGCTTCTCGTTGGAGCCGTCTGCATTCATGGTGTAGAGCTGATATGTCCCGACTGGACCCTGCGCGGAGAACACCAACGCCGTGCCGTCCGGCGACCAGTCCGGAGTAAAGGCATTGGAGG
>VBEJ01000082.1 GCA_005882985.1 Chloroflexota bacterium | reverse complement strand
GTACGGCATCCCGAACTTCAAGATGCGCAAGGAGATCCTCCAGGACAAGCTCGAGTACCTGGAGCGCATGGGCATCGAATTCGTTTGTAACACTGTCATCGGGAAGGACGTGACGGTCGACGACCTGATGCGCGAGCGCGGGTTCGACGCCGTGTTCCTCGGCACCGGCGCACCTGTGGGTGGCGAGATGAAGATCGAGGGCGAGGAGCTGGCGAACGTCTACCAGGCGACGGAGTTCCTCGTGCGCGGCAACCTCGAGCCGGAGCAGCTTCCCGAGAACATGCGCGAGCCCATGGACTGTGCGGACAAGGATGTCCTCGTCGTCGGCGGGGGCGATACGTCGATGGACTGCGTGCGTACGGCCATTCGCCTCGAGGCGAAGAGCGTGACCTGCATGTACCGCCGCACGGAGGCGGAGCAGAAGGGCCGCGAGGAGGAGCGCAAGCACGCCCGCGAGGAGGGCGTCGAGTTTATGTACCTGACAATCCCGACGCGCTTCACCGGCGAGAACGGCCGAGTGGCTGCTGCCGAGTGCGAGCGGATGCGTCTCGGCGAGCCGGACGAGTCGGGCAGGCGGCGTCCCGAGCCGATCCCCGGCTCGCAGTTCACGCTGCCGGCGGATATCGTCGTGCTCGCGATCGGCTACAGCCCGGACGAGCTGATGGAGAAGACGACGCCGGGGCTGCGCACGACGCCCTGGAAGACCGTCCGCGTGGACGAGGACTACGCGACAACGCGCCCGGGCGTCTTCGCGGGCGGCGATAACGTCAACGGCGCGGACCTCGTCGTCACTGCGATGGCGGACGGGCGACGGGCGTCAGAAGCGATCCACCGGTATTTAGAGAGCCTATAGAACTCAAAACAGGGAAGGGGGTAAGCCCTTCCCTGCTGATTTCGATGTTCTGACTGCGGCGGGTCACCTCCTCAACGACAACGATGCCCTGACTTGGGTCTCCTTCCAAATTGTCTGGGTCGTAATGCCGGGGACTACATTCTCATTTCCATCACTTCTGCGACATCAACTGTGCCGTGTTCAAGGAATGGGCATCCCTTAGCCATTTCAAGAGCAGCATCCATGCTGTCGGCTTTCACGATAGAAAACCCCGTCAAGCGACCCGACTCGCCACCGTCTGACACACCACCGGAACTTACCGTCCTGGTCTTTCCCAAGGGAGTGCCGGGGTTGACTACGGCATCGCCAAGGCCGCCGACCCAGGCCATAAATTTGTTCATACCCTCCGCTCCCTCCTCAGGGCTCTCAAATTTTGGCTCACCGTAATACATAAAGGCGTAGTTGTTCATGGTTGTCATGGGAAATTCCTCCTTACTCATGTTTGTCGATAAATAAGGCGTAGCTGGATCTGCTTCTGTAAAATCACCTCCTTAGGCGAACATTTGCGAAAAGCAGGCGAGGGCTTCCGGGTCGCCTTCGGTCTCGATGAGCCCCTCGCCTCTCGGTTGGCGCGGGTCGATTCGGCCCGACATCAAGCCGAGAACATCCTCGAAACCGGCACAGAGACGGGCATCTGCTTCGGCCGGTCCAGTCGAGATGACGGTACCCTCAGAGGTCCCGGTAACGGCGAACACGGCTTCGTGGCCGTTCTCACGGATGTGCAGATTGAAAGATTTCTTAGGAACGGGTCCCGGGCGGGCGTAAGCCTGGAGCACAAGGCTAGTCCACTCAGGTTCACGACGCTCGCCCGGGCGCGCTGGCATGAGAAAGCGGCCACCCCAGCGGATAAGCTCGAAGATGGCCGGGCGCAGAGCAAGGCCGCCATCAGTGAGCTGGAAGACCATCGAGGCGGCAGGAGGCGGCAGGTACGAGCGCTCGACGAGGCCGTATTTGATGAGGCTGTCAAGACGCTGTGAGAGGACGCTGCCGCTGATGCCGTCGAGACGGCCTTTGAGGTCGCTGAAACGCTTTGGACCGAGAAGCAGCTCGCGCGTGATGAGGAGAGTCCAGCGCTCGCCGAGGATCTCGGCGGCTCGGGCGAGGGCGCAGAACTGATCGTATCGGGTGCTCATACCTCATATGATAAATTGCACGAAGTAGGAAAGTCCAATCGAGCAGTAGGAAAATAAGACTTACTTAGAATCGTGATAGGATTTGGCTCGCCCGAATGGAGCGACACCAAGGAGCGCGACGGTGGTCGAGTACCAAGAACCTCGCCTGGAGCATCTCTACGACATGCACGCCGACCTAGAGGCACCGCAGGTGCTCGCCGGAACGCCGGCCGGCGTGCGGCAGATCTTCATCGTGAAGGGCGGCACAGTCGAAGGGCCACGGATCAAGGGCAAGATCCTGCCCGGCGGCGGCGACTGGGCGATGGTCCGTTCCGACGGCGCTGTCCAGCTCGACGTGCGGGCGACGCTCCAGACCGACGACGGCGCGCTGATCTACGGCACGTACAGCGGGCTGATCGTCGCTGAGCCGGCGGTCTTCGGACGCCTGCTTCAAGCGGAGGACGTGCCGCTGGGTGAGTACTACTTCTACATCAGCCCGGTGTACCAGACAGGCGCACCACAGTATGCCTGGCTGAACCAGCGCATCGCTGTTGGCCGGGGGAAGGTAGTAGGCGGTGGCGTCGAATATCGCGTCTGCGCGATCGAGAACGCCGGCTAGCGGCCGAACCCTCCTCGATCATCGCGCCGCGCACGACGACGAGCGGCGTAGAATACCGACGTGAGTGAGCTCGTCACCTCTATTGAACCAGCGCTGAGCGAACAGCTTGTCGCTGCGATCTCTCGGGTCGTCGGCCCAGGAAATGTTCTCACCGGTGATGCCGTCGAAGAGTTTCGCTGGGATGCTCTAGGCCCATGGCGCGGCTTTCCAGAATACGACGCGCTTTCTCCGCATCCGCTGCTGGTCGCCCGCCCACGGACGACGGAGGAAGTATCGGCCATCATTGAGCTGGCGGTGCAGGCGAGCGTGTCCGTCGTTCCGTACGGCGGAGGCTCGGGCCTGATGGGCGGCACTATCGCCGTTCAGCCCTCCGTGGTCATCGACCTCAAGCGGATGGACTCGATCATCGACATCGACTACGAGAACCGGAGTGCGCGCGTTGAGGCCGGGGTCATTTTGGAGACGCTCGAGCTCGCCCTGAACGGCGAAGGTCTGATCCTTGGCCACGATCCGTGGTCGCTTCCAATTGCGACAGTCGGGGGCGCGATCTCAACAGACTCTCTCGGGTACCGCGGGGCGAAATACGGCTCGATGGGCGACCAGGTGCTTGGGCTCACGGCTGTTCTTCCGGACGGCCGCATCTTCGAGAGGACCGTGCCTGCGAAGAGCTCGGTCGGGCCGGACCTCCGCCGCCTCTTCATCGGTAGCGAGGGCTGCTTCGGCATCGTAACTGAGGCGACTTTGCGGACGTTTCCGCAGCCGGAACGCCGCATTCTGCGCGGGTTCCGCTTCCCGCGCTTCGAAGATGGCTTCGCGGCGATCGTCGAGATGCACGGAATCGGGCTCACACCCGCCTTGCTGGATTATGGCGAGAGCCCCACTGCCAACGGTCGAGCCGGGGCAGCGACCCTCTATCTGGGATTCGAGGGCTTTCGAGAGCAGGCGGCGGCTGAGGAGCGGCGCGCCCGGCGCATCTGTGAAGCCTCCGGCGGCAAGCCCATCGCACAAAGCGAGGCGCGGGGGTTCTGGGAGCGGCGCCACGACGGACGGAGCAGATGCCCGAGAACGATTGTCGAGTGCGGTGGACGAACTGCTTTCGCTAACGCGGGACATGGGCGGCTCGATCGAGTATTGCCACGGCGTCGGCGTCCGCCTGGCGCACCTGATGGAGCGCGAGCACGGCAGCGGGCTCGACGTCATGCGCTCGATAAGGCGGACGCTCGATCCGCGAGGCATCCTGAACCCCGGCAAGCTCGGCCTCTAAGGCTGCGCATGCCCGGGAACGCCACCCGACCGGGGCGAGACCGCTCTAGGTGAGCTCGGCGACACCAATTACGATCATGCCGAGTCCAACGAAGAGAAAGAACGGCGCATTATGAAAGGAGCCCATTTCCTGCTTGTTCGATAATGCCAGTCGACTATGCCCTCCAGCCAATGGGCTTTGCGGAGAGGGGTCTGCGGAAGGCGCGCATCGATATCCTCTTCCATCCAATGAATGACCGAAGGCAGCCGAAAGCCTACCCCCCCACGATGACGCCACGGCACCGATAATGACCTCAATAAGCCCTTCCACGACGACAGCAAATATAACCCTATTTCCCGTTGTGGTTGCATCTAAGCGTTGCAACCCGCCCGTCCGTAAACAGCCGACCCACACCCCTTGTCGTACAATCCGCGCGGAGGTGCCCTTATGACTGAACGCCCCAACCGCCAAATCCTGCTGGTCGAGCGCCCGCGGGGCAAGCTTGAGGAATCGCAATTCAAGCTGATCGACTCGACCATTGGCGATCCCGGCCCCGGCGAGCTGCTCGTCCGCACGGTCCTGCTCTCGATCGACCCGGCCAACCGCGCGTGGATGCAGGGCCGGACCTACCGCGAGCAGCTCGGCGCCGGGGAAGTGATGGCGGGCGGCGCCCTGTGTGAAGTGGTCGCAGCCAACGGTGCGCCGATTGCGCCAGGCTCGATCGTCCAGTGCGAGCCGGGCTGGCAGGAGTATGCGGTCGTCCCGGCCAACCGCATCTTGCCGGTGGCCGTTCGCGGCGCGCTGAGCCACCACATGAGCGTGCTCGGCATCACCGGCCTCACCGCCTATCACGGCATGCTCGACGTCGGGCGGCCGAAGAAGGGCGAGACGGTGGTCGTCTCGGCAGCGGCCGGCGCGACCGGAAGTGTCGCCGGTCAGATCGCGCGCATCATCGGGGCGAGGGTTGTCGGCGTCACCGGCTCAGACGACAAGAACCGGCTGATCGAGCGCGATCTCAGCTTCGACGCCGCTGTGAACCACCGCAGCGATAAGCTGCGCGAGGACCTCGCTGCCGCCTGTCCCAACGGGATCGACGTCTACTTCGACAACGTCGGTGGCCGCGTACTCGAGGCAGTCCTGCCGCTTATGCGGACCCACGGCCGGATAGTGTGCTGCGGCGCCGTCTCGCAATACGATAGCGCAACGCCCGCGCCCGGCCCGGCGGGCGTCCCCGGCCAGCTAATCGTCAAGCGGCTGCGGATGGAAGGGTTTCTCGTGTCCGATTACATCGGCGAGTGGGCGGAGGCGCAGGGGCAGTTGGCCGCCTGGGTAGCGGCCGGCGAGTTGGCGGTGCTCGAGGATATCGTCGAGGGGCTTGAGTCCGCGCCGCGAGCGCTCATCGGCATCCTAGCGGGCGATAACGTCGGCAAGCGGATGGTGCGGGTGGCGCCGGACCCGACGTAGGGCCGGCGACCACAAGGCAAGGGCGACACGCAGGGTCGCCCCTACCGTTTCTTCGGTGGCAGGGAACGCACGAAGTCCAGCGTCTGCTCTACCCACCCACGGAGCTGCTCGTCGCTTCCGTATCCTTCGAGGCTAACGAACACCATTCCTTTCATCGGCCGCGCGGCAAAGTCCATCGGACGCGCGCCAGCCGAAGCGAGCGCCTCCTCGTGGCGGTCTGGCCCGACACGCGCCATCAGGTCGTCGCGGATGACGCCGCAGAACATGTTCCCGTTGAGCATGAAGGCGATACCGCCGAACATCTTGCGCTCGGTCAGCCCGGGCCCGTCGCCGACGATGGCGCGTATGCGCTCGGCGAGCTGCTCGTTGTAAGGCACCGCGCCTACATCTGGAAGAGCTGGACGAGGTTTCCTTCCGGGTCCTTAAGTGTCGCGATCGTGATCTGGTCGTAGTTGGTCGGCGCTTCGACGAACTCGACGCCCTTGGACTTCAGGCGTTCGTACTCGGCGCGGACATCGTCGGTCATCAGGCCGACCATGTGGCGTGCCGGGTCGTTGTTCTTCCCCTTGACCTCGCTGTGCGATCCCAATCCTAAACTCGGCGCGTTGGGATCGCCGAAGAGGACGAAGCGCTCGGACTCGCTGGTCGGCTTGAGGCCAAGCGTGTCACGGTAGAACGGGAGCAGGTTCTTTAGGTCCTCGCTCCAAATGCTGGCGCCGCCGAAACCTTTGATCATTGGGGGCCTCCTTTCTTGGTCCTACGTGGTCAGATCTATGTTAGACGAACGGCGAGCAGCCTGTTCGACGTCAGGTGCGGTCAGCCGTCTCCGGCCCGAAATCCGTTTCGATATTCGAAATACCGCCGTGCAACACGACCAGCGGGCGGCCGCTGCCGCGGACCTCGCAGTACATGTTGAGACCGTTCACCTGGGCATCGCTCATGATGTCTCCTCCTTCGGTGTGGTCGTTGTGTCGGATCATTCCTCCGCGAGACGCTGGCGGCGATCAAGCTCGGCTCCGGTCGGCTCCTCGAGCGCGAAGGAGCCGTATTGGACCTCGCCCGCTCGTTCGTATTTGGCGATCACAACTCCGGTGCTGGACGTTTGGCTGTCAACGAGCTTCAGCCCGGCCGGGGCGGTGCCGTCGGCGAAGAGGCGCTTGCCGCTGCCGAGCAGGATGGGAAATACGAATAGCTGAAACTCGTCGATTAGGTCGTTCTTCATCAGAGTCTGGACCAGGTTCCCGCTGCCGTGCACCTGGATCTCCGGCCCAGCCTGATCCTTGAACGCAGCGACCTGCTCCCCGACGTCGCCCTTAATCAGGCTTGAATTCTGCCACTCAACCGTGTCCAGCGTCCGAGAGGCCACGTACTTCTTCGCATTATTCAGGCTACTTGCCGCCGGGTCGTCTTTTACATTCGGCCAGTGGGCGGCGAAGATCTCGTACGTCTTGCGACCGAGCAGCAGATCGTATGGCTTGCCCATGAACTCACCCATCATCTGCCCCATGTGATCGTCCCAGTAGTTGACCGACCAGCCGCCGTGTTTGAACCCTCCGCTCGGGTCCTCCTCGGGCCCGCCGGGGGCCTGCATCACGCCATCGAGAGTGAGGAAAGTGTTCACAGCAAGCTTTCTCATGGTGGCTCCTTTCTCACATCCACTAAAACCGCCAGCGCGTCTGACTAAACGTCTCGCCTTTGCGGAAGCCGAAGGCCGTTCGCGGACGGACCTCGTACACGAGCGCCTCGCCGCCTTCCTCGTTCAGGAACGCCCCGTCACGGACTGTGAAACGAACCGGCGGCCCGTACTTGGCCGAAAAGGCAGCCGCCAGGCGCTCCAAGAGTCGCGTGTCGCGAACTTGCACCGCATCGCCGTCAACGACGACGTCCAGTTCTTCACTGAGCGTGTTGCACCCGGTGACGATCGCCACACGCGAATTCCCGGCAAGGTTTTTCGCCTTCCGTTCGTCCGCCCCGGTGCAGAAATACAGCGCGCCTTCAAGCCAACCGGCTACCAAGGGCGTGACGTGCGGGTGTCCATCCGGGCGTACGGTTGAGAGCCAGTAGACTTGCGCCCATTCGAGGTGCTCGCGCGCGTCCGCCCAGTCGACAGGCTTCGCCCCCGGGCTGCTGAACCGCGCGTCGAGCTCAGCCGCCGGTCCATCGCCAGCTCTCCGACCTGCCGTATCGCCATTGCCCGTGATCATCTATCCGCTCCCGCGATTGGCAAGGCGATACTTGAGGTGAGCGACTCCGGGTCCCTCGAGGGTGCGCACCGGCTCGAGGTTTGGCCCCGAGCCTCCGAGGTTGTCGAAGAGCCGTTCGCCGCCGCCGAGGAGAATTGGCACCACGTGGAGCTCCATCTCGTTGACCAGCCCGGCGGCGAGGTACTGCTGCACGGTTTTAGCGCCGCCGCCAATCAGTACGTCCTTCACTCCGGCCGCCTCCTTTGCCTGCCGGAGCGCTGACTCGATCCCGTCCGTCAGGAAGAAGAAAGTGGTGCCGCCCTGCATGACCAGCGGGTCGCGCGCGTGGTGCGTTAGAACGAAGACGGGCGTGTGGTAAGGCGGGTTCTCGCCCCACCAGCCCTTCCACGACTCGTCCCAGGTGCCGGGGCCACCGCCGAACATGCCCCGCCCCATGATGTGGGCGCCGAGGTTGTCGAACCCCTCGCGCAGCACGTCATCACTCACGCCTGTCTCGCCGCCGGGCTCACCGTGCATCTCGCGGAAGGTCTTCAGGTTGTAAGCCCAGTCGTGCAACTGCTCGCCGCCTTCGCCGAGCGGGTTCTCGAGGCTCTGGTTTGGCCCGGCGATGTAGCCGTCGAGCGACATCGAGATGGTGAATCTGAGCTTGCTCATGGCGCCTCCAATGTTTCCTTCACTTCTTCCTGTACCCGGCAGCGCCGGGCTTCTAGAGCCGGATCGGGCTTCGGAGTCTGTGGCTGGCAACTATCCTCCGCCATGAATCTCCCTCTATCTGATTAGTGGTCGTCAGGCCGCAGACAATTCCTAGCCCTTGTACGCCGCCTCGAGGGTGCGAATGTCAAGCCTTTTCATTGGCAGGAAGGCTTGCGTGAGACGCGCGATCTGGTCCTCTGTGCCGCTCCGCATCATTTCGTCCATTCGCGCAGGAACGATCTGCCAGGAGAGGCCGTACTTGTCCTTCAGCCAGCCACACTGCTCCGATTCGGGGACCGCGGAGAGTTTCTCCCAGTAGTTATCGATGTCGTCCTGTGTCTCACAGTACACGATGAAGGAGATTGACTCGTTGAACTTGAACAACGGTCCCGCGCTGATCGCCATGAAGGGCTGCCCGGCGAGTTCGAAGTCAACAACATCGCAATCGCCCGACGGCGTGTCGTGGAGAGTAATGATATTCGTGATTTTCGACTCCGGGAAGATGGCGGTGTAGAACTCTGCAGCCTCCTTGGCTTCCTTGTCGTACCACAGGTGCGGGACGATCTTCTGTTTGATTGTGACCATGATGCTACTCCTTAATCCTTATGCAATTGACCGCTGTTGAAACGCGGACATCCTCGGATACTGGCGTCGCCGGATAGGATCATCGCTTCAGCGTCTGGACGAATTGCGCGAGGCGGTCGTACGTCTCGGCCGCGCCCTCCTCCATGCCGGACTGAAGCATTCCGTCGCGGTCCTCTTTCGAGTCGAACTGAGAACGGGCGACGAGCTTCGTCCTGCCGCCGCCCAAGTCTTCGAGCGTGAGCGAGTCCACCGATATGTGGCCGGGCATGCCCTCCCACTCGAACGTCCAGACGATCTTCTCCGGCGACACGATTTCGCGATACTCTCCGCGGAACCCGTGTTCCTCGACTCCATCCGGCCCGCGATGCAAGAACCGGTACTTCCCGCCCGGCCGGAAGTCCATCTCGCAAAGTTCCAGCGAGTACTTGCGCGGCCCCCACCAGTTCGTGAGGTGCTCACATTTGCTATGCGCCTCGAAGACGAGCTCCCGTGGAGCGTCGAACTCGCGAGTCATCATGATCTCCCGGTCCGACGGTGTCGTTACCGTCAGCTTCTTCTGTTCGACCATTGTTCCTCCTCCTTCTTCCGGCTCTTTGGGGACGCGCTCAGTCTTGTTTCTGCACCTGTTCGGCCCAGCTCATCGCGCGGCGCTCTCCGTTAAGGAAAGGCAATACGGTCCGGGGCAGTTCCGGTGCCAAGAACATTTCGTAATGTGTTAGGTCCGGGAGAATGGCGAGCCGATTCGGCGACATGTTCTCACGCATCCAGCCGGCATCCCGTAGTCCCCCGCCGAGCAACTGGTAGAACTTGACGATGTGCTCGGGCCGGAACATGTCGCTGTCCCCGTACACCAGCATCACCGGCATCGTCAGCTTCTTTACGTCCTGTTCCCAGTCAAAAGGTTGCCGCATCCATTCACCCATTCGATCGAGCAGTTTCGGAAACTCTCCGGGATTCGGGGCGATCGCTGCATACGACTGGTACATCGGCGTTTCTTTCATGGACTCCGCCATGGCCGCGCCAACCGCGGCTTGCATCGGTAGCATCTCGGGGTAGAAGCCATCCTGAGCATACCCGGCTGAGACGAGAACCAGCCGGCGAACGCGTGACGGGTGCTGGACGGCCAACCTGAAGGCGACGCCGCCACCCAGCGAATAACCGAGCACGTCGACCTGACCGAGGCCGAGCGTCTCGAGCAGCAGCGCCATGTCATCAGCCATATCCGGCAGGTCGATCGGCCGATCTCCCAGGGGCGTGCGTCCGTGGCCGTGGAGATCGACCGCGATGACCTGGCGGCTCTCCGCCAGGACGGGCAGCCCTGGCTCGAACATCTCGATTGAACCCAGCCCACCATGGAGCATTAGCAGAGGCTCGCCAGCGCCGTGGATTTCGTAATAGTAGTTGATGCCGTTGGCCTCCAGGCGGCCGCTCTTAGGTGCCGATTGGCTGGGTGTCACCGTGTCGTCACGAATGTCAGTTGGTTCGGGCAATTTTGGCCTCCTTCTTTATGGGTCATACGATGGCTGATTATCGAGGAACGGTTTACAGGTGCCAGCGCGTCGCGCCGTGCGGATCGGCGGTGGCAACGGCGAAGACTGTGCTGGGCGTGAACTCATAGGCGTACCACGGCGGGGGCCCGGCGCTCGGCGCGCTGTACTCGTGGTGGAAGGCGCCGTTGCGGACCTCGGGGGCCCAGCCGCCGGAGGCGAATACCTCCGCGAGACGGCGGAGTTTCGCCTCATCCGTGACCTTTTGTCGCCTTGCCCTCGACCGTAATGTCGAGGTCCTTCGCGGCCAGAGTGACCACGCAATTCGGGTTCTGCGCCAGGTTCTTCGCCTTGCGGGTGCTGTCACCTGCGGTGAAGTAAAAGTGCGCATCATGCCACGCCGCTCCGATCGGCACCACATGGGGCCTGCCGTCCGGGCGCGTCGTCGCCAGCCAGTGCGTTGCGGCCCCGGCGACACCGCCCGTCTCGGGAGGCCCCTGGAGCTTCCATTCCTCCTGAATACGCTTGAGCGCGCGATCCCAGGTCAGCGGCGGCAGCCCGTAGGCGGCGATGTTCTTTTCGGAAACCGGCGTGATCTCGGTGGCGGTATCTTTCGGCATGGTTTCCTCCTTCCGGCTTAGTTTGCTTGTCCGAGCGGGTTATGCCAGGCGAAACGAGAGGGTGCCCGTGGCTTTAGACAGCTCCTCAACCCCAGGGTCACCTCTAAAGACCACCCTCTCCGGCTCCACGATTTCAAGCTGAACGCCCTCAACAAGCCGGTCCTGTCCCTCAGGTGAGCGAACGCGCAGGCGAGAGGCGCCGCCGGCGCGGAAGTCTACCTCCCAGGTAACCAGCGTGTATCCGTACGGGCCGCTCCATCCTGCCGGGCCCTCAACCGCCGGGCGGCTCTCCGCCGAAGCAACCGGTTCATCGTACACACATCTCATCGCATCTCCTCTACTCACTCAATCTCACTGCAGGCTGGCTGCGAGCTTGTCGAACGATTCGTTCCAGCCCGTCTCTGCGCCTGCGGCCATGTCGGCCGGCATACCTTCGTGTCGAAGGGTCAGCTTCGTCTTGCCATCGATTTCCTCAAGCTCGACTGTAACCAACATCTCTAGCGGGAAGTCCTCGGTCATCCCGTAATGGGTGGCGGGGACAACATTCCCCTTCTCATCGGCGAAGGAGTCTGTGCAGACAAGACGTTCGTAAGGCACGATTTCGCGATAGACGCCAGTGCTCCATATCGGCTCACCGTTATTGAATTCGGGCGATTGCATCGCGAACAGGTATTTGCCGCCCACGCGGAGATCGATTTCCGCTGCCGGCGCCATAAACCCGCGCGGGCCCCACCAGCGCTTCGCCATTTCGGGGTCCGTCCATGCCTTCCAGACCAGCTCTCGGGGCGCGTCGAACACGCGGTCGATCACGAGAGTCCGTCGAGATGATGTGGCAGGAGCATCAGTTTTTTCGGCCATTTCTTGTTCTCCTCTCTTCTGCTCCGAATTAGACGCTGGCCAAGTATTCCGCTAGCTTGTCGAATGACTCGCTCCAGCCTCCGCGGTGGCCGTCGCGGTCCTCGGCCGACTCGAAGACGCCCTGGCTGAACGTCATCTCTGTCTTGCCGTCACGCTCGTCGAGGGTGATCGTAATCTGCATCTCGCGTCCCGGCGTGCCATCTTCCCCATCCCAGGCGAACGTGAACACGAGCCGGTCAGGTTCATGGACTTCGCGGACTGTTCCGCCGTTGGAGTACTCTGCGCCATCGGGACCGCGCATGCGCGAGTGCCAGGCGCCGCCCGGCCGCGGTTCGAGCTCGAAGTCGACAGCCGTGAAGTCCTTGGGCCCAAGCCACTTCAGAACGTGATCGCGCGCAGTCCACGCCTTCCACACCAGCTCCCGCGGCACATCGAAGACGCGCGTAATCACAAGCTCGCGCTCGGCCGTCCGTGTTGGGGCGTCAGTTTTTTCGGCCATTCTCTACCTCCTTCTTGGTGATCTTTCGACTGTACTTCTTCTCTTTCTGCTGCAGCTCCTGAAGATAGCTGTCCAGACGGTCGAAGCTCTCCTCCCAGTGGCGGCGATAGCGCTCGATCCACTCGTCGGCGTCCTTGAGCGGCCCTGCCTGGAGCCGGCAAGGGCGCCATTGCGCTTCCCGGCCGCGCGCGATGAG
This sequence comes from Chloroflexota bacterium, assembly GCA_005882985.1. Classification (GTDB taxonomy): domain Bacteria; phylum Chloroflexota; class Dehalococcoidia; order SM23-28-2; family RBG-16-64-32; genus CF-163. The sequence continues at coordinate 10,047 of VBEJ01000082.1, read as the reverse complement.
TCCTGCGCGCTCCAGCACCTTGAGGTGCTTGGAGACCGCGGGCAGCGTCATTTCGAACGGCTCGGCCAGCTCTGTCACGGACGCCTCGCCGGAGGCTAGCCGTGAGAGGATGGCCCGCCTCGTGGGATCGGCGAGTGCCGCGAACGTGTTGCTGATCGGGTCGGATGCGGTTGCGGTACCCATCGCTTATTTAACCATTTGGTAAAATACACCTCAGGGAATCCCTTGTCAAGCCCTACCCGCCTTGGCGGACGGAAATCGCAATGTTGCTGTAATCTTGGGGTCATGGCAGCGACGCCGGTGACGCACAAGGAGCCCGAGCTGACCGCCCCGGTCATGCTCTGCGGACCGGACAGCCTCCTCAACCGCCAGGCGATCGGCTGGTCACGTCATCCGCTGCACACCTGCAATCTTCCGGATTCGCTCCCGCGCAAGAAGAAATGGAACTACTGGGCGGTGACCAGCAACGACCTGCTCTTCTCGGCGACGATCGCGGACATCGAGCGACTCCAACTCGCCGGGGCTTATATCTTCGACCGGCGTACGCAACGCCACATCGAAACGACCGTGGTCGTGCCGGCGAACACGATTGCGATTCCGGAGACCGTAGCCGGCGATCTGGTGATCGACCATCAGGACATGCACGTGGCGCTCACTGACCATGGTTCCGGAACGCGCATCCGTGTCGAAGCCGCGGACTTCGGCGACATGCGGCTCAAGACAGACATCATCGTGGAGCGTCCGGAGGGCCACGAGACCCTGAACGTCGTCATCCCCTGGACCGACGTCCAGTTTCAGTACACCTCGAAGCAGAACACCCTGCCGGCCTCGGGCTATGTGCAGCTCGGTGATGAGCGTCTCGAGTTCACGGTGCCGTCGTTCGGATGCCTCGACTACGGCCGGGGCGTTTGGCCTGAGCACACCGTCTGGAACTGGGGCTCGGCGTCCGGCGTGCAGGATGGGCGCACGATCGGCCTGAACCTGGGAGGGCAGTGGACGGACGGCACGGGCATGACCGAGAACGGGTTGTGCGTCGACGGCCGTCTGACCAAGATCAGCGAGGACCTCGTCTTCGACTACGACCGTTCGGCCATGATGGAGCGCTGGCGCGTCCGCACCGCAGGGACCGATCGCATCGATCTGCTGCTCGAGCCTGAGTTCGAGCGTGTCTCGGAGAGCGGCCGACGCGACGGCTTCTTTTCGAGCGCGCACCAGATATTCGGCTGTTACTCCGGCCGGATCGCTCCGGACGGAGGCAAGCCAATCGAAATCCGCGACCTCTTCGGTTGGATCGAGGAGCACGAAGCGCGCTGGTAAGCCATGCGACTGCCCTTCGAAGCCCCGCTCGCCCCGATGCTATCGAACGCCGCCGAAGCACTGCCTCACGGCGAGGGCTGGCAATTCGAGCCCAAGTGGGACGGCTTTCGAACGCTCGTCTTTCGCGACGGCGACGAGATCTTCCTACAGAGCCGAAACACCCAGCCGATGAACCGCTATTTTCCGGAGCTCGTCGATGCGTTGCTCCGAGAGCTGCCCGAGCGCTGCGTCGTCGACGGCGAGGTCGTCATTGTCGGCCCGAACGGACTCGATTTCGAGGCGCTGCTGCTGCGCATCCACCCGGCTGCATCGCGCGTCAAGCTCCTCGCCGCGCAGTCGCCCGCCTCGTTCGTCGCGTGGGACCTGCTGGCCCTCGACCACGAGGACTTGCGCGAGCAGCCCCTCGAGGCGCGCAGGCGGCGACTGGAGGAGCTGCTTACGGATGCTTCTCCGCCGCTGCACATCTCTCCAGCAACTCGTGACCGGGCTCTCGCCGAGGACTGGTTCCAACGCTTCGAGGGCGCTGGGCTCGACGGCGTGATGGCGAAGCGGTTGGACGCGCCCTACCGCCCCGGCGAGCGGACGATGATCAAAGTGAAGCACGCGCGCACCGCCGATTGCGTTGTCGCAGGCTTCCGCTGGCACAAGAACGGAAAGAACACGATGATCGGCTCGCTGCTACTCGGCCTTTACGACGACGCGGGCACTCTGCACCACGTCGGCGTCGCGGCGGCGTTCAAGGAGTCCGTGCGCCGGCAGCTCGTTGCCGAACTGGCACCGCTGCGCGAGGACGCGCTCGAGCGCCACCCCTGGAAGGACTGGGCAGTCGCGCAGCAAGAGGCGAGCGAGAAGATGCAGCGCCTTCCGGGCGCGACCAGCCGCTGGAACCGCGGCAAGGACCTGAGCTGGGAGCCGCTTCGCCCCGAGCGGGTCGTCGAGGTCGCCTATGACCACATGCAGGGCGACCGCTTCCGGCACGCCGCGCAGTTCGTTCGCTGGCGCCCCGACAAACGGCCTGAAGACTGCCGCTACGACCAGTTAGAGGTCACGCCGGCCTACGAGCTCGCGCGCGTCTTCGGCGAACGGGTTAAGGCATCGCGCGGCAACTAGGTACTCAGGCCTCTTCCCGAACCCTGAGCAGGTAGACCCGCCCGCGCACTGTCGCTTCGTCTCAAGTTTGGCGAAGTATCGGAATAAACGTTAGCATTTCGTTATGTTAAGGATGCCGAATTTCCTGCCTTCTTTACAGTTTATTTACGATGCTGGCTAATGGCCGCCTTGAGCGGCGGAGCAAGTGCATTCAGAAGGAGCGCGATGATGAACGCAAGGTCAATCCGCGACCTGTCATGGTTGGGCTGGCTCATTGGCGGCGTGGCAGCGTTGATGATGCTTGCCCTGGCCCTTAAGCTGTTCCCGACGCTATCATTGTCTTCGACACCAACAGGCCGCCAACGCACGACCCTGATTTAGCGGTAAACATCGGGAACATCGCTATCCTCGCTAAGAACCTGACAGATAGCAACCGGGATGGCCTGGTCGACGACCCCGACGAGAACAATTTCGGCGGTAAGGTTACATTCACCTTCGACCAGGACGTAAGCATCGGCTCCTTTACGTTCGTCGACCACGACCATCAACCTGCGGACTTTGCGGCGGCTTACGGGGCTTCCGGGAACCTGATCAAGAAAGTGTTCATCCCCATCGCCGGGGACGGCTCAGTCCAGACGGTTAACTTCGGTGCGGACGGTGTTCGGCGCTTCGAGCTCGTCTATCGCGACTCTGGTGGCTTCACCGGCATCGAGGTTATGTGCCCTTCAGCGGCAACACCGACAGGCACACCGGCAGGAGGTGGAGCGACAGCTACGCCCGCAGGAGCTACGGCCACGCCGGTCGTAGGAGGAGGGCAATCAACTCCAACTCCCCGGCCGACGGCTGCGGCCGCGACACCTACGCCTGCCGCTCAAGCAGTTTCCGCGGCATCGACGCCTGCGGCGACGGCGCCGTCAGCGGTGGCCGCTGCGGTGAGTGGCCCAAGCGCCGCTCAGGGTTTCCCGGTAACTGGTGACTACCCAAGTGACGGTGGCCTCGCCTCGCCGGCGTCTCTGCTCACCCTTGCTGGCATACTCGCGGCCCTAACCGGTGGCATCGTGCTACTTCATGCGCAAAGGCGGCGCGCTAGTCATGCTGCCGTTTCATCGTTCGCGCGTGTTCATCGCCCCAAAGCGGCTCACGCTTTCCAGCGCCCGTCGGTCTCCTCCTCGGGCCGTACCTGGTTGGCGGTTGTCGGGTTGTACGCGGCGATATTGATCGCCAGCCTGACGGCTCTTGGCAAGCGCAATTGAAGGATCCTGTCCAAAACTCGGACGGCTGCCCTGCATCGTTGGCCCTCAGGCGTGCGTTCGTAGCAAGTAGACCCGCCAGCTCAGCATGCCGATCATGCGGTAGATGTGCCACAAACAGTCGCCGAGCATGATGTCGTAGGCGGTCTGGCCGAACTGAGCGATGTAGCGGTCCGGGTCGCGTAGCAGCCGAGCGGCGTGGCGCAGGCGCCGGCTTGCCTCGCCAGTCTGTTCCTCGATGTGCTCGCCGATCTCGCTGCCCAGATCCATGAATTGCTCGGCCTCGAAACCGGCCGCTCTAACGGTTGCTTCCATATGGCGTGCGTCGAATCTTCCCGTCGCTCCAAGCAGCTCGGCTTCGCGCGGCTCAAGCCGGTCGGTGCGGCAATTTTGATAGATGAGCATGCGCCCCTCCGGGCATAAGACGCGGCGGCACTCGGCGAATGCGCTGGCAAGGTCTTCGACGAGGGCAAGCACCTCGCGGCAACAGATGAGATCGATGCTTGAATCAGCGAGGGGCAGGGTCTCGGCGGCGCCGAGCTGGAAGTGGACGAGATCAGCGAGCCCAGGACCCCGTTTCGTTGCGTCGTTTAGCGCGTGATTGGCGACCTCGATGTTCCTTGGCACCGGATCTACTCCGGTGACGAGGAAGCCAAACCGTTTCGCCAGCTCTATCGAGAAGCGGCCTTCGCCGCAGCCGAGGTCGAGGGCGTCCGCCTTCGGAGGCAGGCCGAGGTTCCGGACGATCTCATAGAGTAGCTCCGGACCGCGCGAGTTCAGACTCTCGTCGAGCGCAGACTGGAACTCCGCCTCAATCCGCGGATAGTGATCGTAGTCTTCGATGAGCGAGGGGTTGGTCCGTCGCATCTGAACCATCCTACCCGCTCATCGCCGCGAAACGATCGGTGGCGCGCACCAACTCACAGGTGATGCCGCCGTTGTCTGCGGCGTGCCCGGCGTCATCGACGATAATCAGCTCCGCCTGCGCCCAGGCGCGCTTGAGCGCCCAGGCGTTTCCGATCGGAGACTGGAAGTCGAACCGGCCGTTCACCATGACGCCGGGAACGCCGGCCAGGCGGGCGGCATCGCGCAGCAGGGCGCTATCCTCGATCCAGGCATCGTGCCTGACGAAATGCGTCACGATTCGGGCGAAGGCGAACGAGAACCTTGGGTCCTTAAACCTCGGAGCCAGCCCACCGGCCGGAGGCCACGCGGGCGTGGCCGACTCCCACAGGCACCATTCGAATGCCGCTTGCTGCCGGACCCTCGGGTCTGGATCAGCCAGGAGCCGGCAGTAAGCCTCGACGACATCGCCGTCTCCCTCGGCGACTGGCAGGGCACCAAGCAGGCGCTCCCACTGCTCCGGGAAGAAGGCAGCGACGCCACCGCGGAACAGCCAATCGAACTCGGCGCGGCGGCCGGTCGTAATGCCGAACAGGACGAGCTCGCTGACCCGGCTCGGGTGTTGCTCGGCGTAGACGAGCGCCAGCATGCAGCCCCACGAGCCGCCGAGTACGAGCCACCGCTCGATTCCGAGGTTTTCGCGTAGCAGCTCGACGTCGGCAACAAGGTTCGCGGTGTTGTTGCCGGCGAGATCGACGTCGGGATCGCCGGCGTGCGGCCTGCTGCGTCCGCAGTTGCGCTGGTCGAACAGCACGATGCGATAAGCTGCGGGATCGAATAGCCGGCGGTGCCATTGGGTGCAGCCGGAACCGGGGCCGCCGTGCAAAACGACGGCAGGCTTGCCGCGCGGGTTGCCGCACGTCTCCCAGTACACGAGGCCGCCGTCGCCAACGTCGAGCATGCCGTGCTCGTACGGCTCGATGGCCGGGTAGAGGCCCTTCTCGGGCGCGGGAAGCGGAGTCATCTCGATGTGATGACTTACACCGCTCCGCTTACTCGCGCCATCAACTCTTCGACCGTGTATGACCCCGGTGGGCGCTTCTGCCGTGCCATGGCCGCCTGCGCACGGCGCTGCTCCATTTCGCTCCCGGTCGCAAAGTCGATGCCCGCCGCTCGGAGCACGGCGGTGCCCTCCGCCCGAACGGCGCGCACCAGTTCGCCCGCCGCTGCCTCGAGTCCGCATAGCGCCTGGACGGGGTTCGCTAGGTTCTCGAGCAGCTTACCGTACTTCAGACGCATCACTTTGCGCTCGACGCGCGCATCCAGGCCGGCTCCTGATAGGTCTCGCGCGATCTGCTCGCACGCTGAATCGGCGCCCGTTGGATAGCAACCTATGTCCAGAAGGCCGCCAACCGGAGAGGCGTTCATAACGACTTCTCCGGGCGTCAAGTGCGTGGCGGGGAGCATCACCATCATGGCGTATACGCGGGGGAACCTGCGGAGAGCCATGCGCTCGTTCGCTACGCCGGTTTGCGCGCACACGACTCGGATGTCTCCGGCCGCCATCGCGAGGTCATCGAGCGCCGCAGCCGTGTGCTGCGACTTGACCGTCAGCATCACAAGGTCTTCGGAGCCCCACTCAATTTCAGACGGGTGAGCAACCGCAGGGACCCGCATCGTGGTCGCGCCGCCAGGTGTCCGCACCGTCAAGCCATCCCGCTGGATTGCCTCGAGGTGCGGGCCGCGGGCGATCAGGAGGACGTCATGCCCGGCCTCGAACAGACAGCCGCCGATGCTGCCGCCGACCGCGCCCGCGCCGTAAATGATGTTGCGCAAGTTCCCGCGTTAGCCTGCAGATGACCCGCGCGACTTACCCGCATTCCGATAACCAGGAGGATAAATGTTCGACCGGCCGCCCGGTTTCCAGCCCTCCCACGGATCGTAGTCCGGGTCAGGCGGTTCCTCCGCAGGGCGCTCGCTTTCCGGGACGTGCCGCAGGTTCACGCGAATGCGCGTCCAAGTCGTGTAGCGACCTCGCATAGGGTCGAGGAGGACATCGTCCACCTCGAGCCGCTTCGCAGCCTCAGGATGGCGCGCCTTCCAGCGCTCGAGGCCGGCGAGCGCGTCCTCTTTATCCTTCGCCTTCGCTACGACAATCAGCGGATACTTCGACTGCCTCCGGCCGCCTGGACGGGCGCCCGTCTGGGCGGGGCTTTTCTCCCGCGTCTTGCCCTGAGGTTTACTCGAACGGGCGCCCTTCTTTCGGGAAGGCATCACGCGCGGGGGCTCGCCCGGCTTCTTCTCGTAATGTGGCGGCCAGGGGGCGTCGCCGAGACCAGCCGCTTCCTGCTCCTCAGAAAGCTTGAGCAGCTTATCGAGGGAGCCTGCGGCCTGATCGATGCCGGCGGCCGAGTCGCCGCGTTCGGCGAAGCGCTTCGGAGCCGTGATCAGCGTGAACGCCGTCGGGTCGCAGTCAGCCACCTCGTCCCACTCGAGCGGCATCGAGACGCGGGCGTCAGGCGTTGGCCTCACCGACCAGGCAGACGCCACCGTGCGGTCCTTGGCGTTCTGGTTGTAGTCGATGAAGACGCCGTGGCGCTCCTCCTTCCACCAGGCGCTGGTCGCCAGCGCGGGCGCCCTCCGCTCGACATCGCGGGCGAGCGCGAGGGCCGCCCGCCGCACCTGGTCGAAGGTCCAACGCCGCTCGATGCGGACGTTGATGTGCATCCCGCGCGAGCCAGAGGTCTTCGGCCAGCCACGCAGACCGTACTCCTCGAGCGCCTCGCGCGCTACCAGCGCGACGCGCCGGACGTCGTCCCAGACCACGCCCGGTCCGGGATCGAGATCAACGCGCAGTTCGTCGGGGTGGTCGAGGTCGTCGGCGCGGACCGGGTGCGGATGCAACTCCAGACAGCCAAGGTTCGCCATCCAGGCGAGCGCTGCGGCGTCCCGTGGCACCACTTCCGACGCCGTACGACCCGAGGGAAAGCTGATCGTCACCACCTCCAGCCACGGCGGCCGTGAGTCAGGAGCGCGCTTCTGGTAGAAGAACTCGCCGCCGACGCCGTTCGGATAGCGCACGAGCACGTTAGGCCGGTCAGCGGCGCCCCGCAGTGCGCCCTCAGCGACCGCGAGGTAGTACTTCGCGACGTCGAGCTTCGTGTGCCCCGCCTGTGGGAACATCACCTTGTAGGGGTTGGTGATCGTCACCTCGATGCCCGCGGCTTCGAGGACAGCCGGTTGCGCCTTTGCCATGCGCACAGTCTTGCCGGATTCAGGAGCAAAGAGCAAGGAGCCAGAAGCCGGCTAAGCGCCGGCCAGCTGGGCCGCCAGCAACGTGACCATCGCTGCCAGGCAGACGATGTGCGCTCGGAAAATGCCGCGTGCGAACTCGCTCTGCACCGGCGGGGGGTCTCGCCGCGTGCCCAGGCGCCGCGCCTGACCGAAGATGCGAGCCGCCGCGAGGCCGATCCCGACAAGCGCCGCCGGAATCGATACGACGCTCACCCACAGTGGCTCGTTGCCCCAGATTACCTGCACCACAAGCGCGACGAGCAGCACGGCCATCGTCAGCCCGACGAGACGCCCCATCGGCGACGCCGTCGTGGTCACGCGCCGGTAGTACCGAGCGATCGAATCGAGCGCGTCCTCCGATACCTGCGGCGAGCGGCGGTGACGCCACACCTGCACGTCGAACATCAGGTCGAACCAGAGGACCGCGATGAGGAAGCCGGTCGCTGCGGTTATTACGGGTACCAGTCAGTACCCCATTGGTCTTTGGCGGGGGAAGTTCGTTTTGTAATTTTGATGTTAGGATTACGCGCGAATTCTAGAAATAGCGTGTTACTCACGCTATCGAACGCTCCGAGACTGCCTGCTCGTCCACACCAAGGGTCGCTGCGTCTTCTTCGATGATGCTGACCAGCGCGGCGCCTGCTCGCCGCCAAAACGCGAGCCAAAACGGGCGGAACACTCGAAGTGCGAGGAGAGACAGGCGGCCTCTGTTCGCAATCCTGAAACGCCAAATGATACGGGTACCGTGCTCGCCGAGAGGTTGGAATTCGACGGTCTCCGTGGCGGCTTGAGGCCTGAGGAAAGCGCCCGCGACCGGCGTTGTTGTGTGCGAGGAAAAGTATTCGAACGGGCGCCAGTCAACGCATTCGCGGAGACCCCAGACCGGTCCGGGCCCATGTCCGCAGTGAGTCTTCGCGCCGGACCCATAGCGCCCCCGCGCATTTCGCACTACCTCGTCGGGGTCCTTGCCGAACTGGCGGCAGGCCCAACGCTGCCGCTCGATTGGATCTACCCAGTACTGCCAGGCGCTCGCGGGCGGAACGGGCAGATCGAAGGTGATCTCAACGTCGGCATCCTCGGCCCCGATGTGCACGCGGCGCTGCTCCCGCATCGCGATAAGCACCGGAGCAAGGTCATGAACGCCGCCTTTCGTCTCGCCGAACGACTCGTACGCTTCAATGTGCGCAGGCAGGGCAAGGGATGGAGGCAGGTGCTGCAGGCAGGCGTCCGTGAAGAGGGCATATGCTTGCGGGCCGCCTCCTTCGCTAATCGTGTTCTTCAGCAGGCGGTGCGCCAGGATGATGGCTGGTCCGGCAAGGTCCTCGCGACCGTCGTCGCGCTCGATCACGAAGCTGCCGTAGTGGGCAATGAACTTGAGGCCGAGCGAACCGATCGAGGCACAGGCGTTGCAGCGGCAGGTCGTCCCGCGCGCCATATCCAGCAGGCGGTTGGAGAAGTCGAAGTAGCAGGCCTCGACCATTTCCACGAGCCGCTCGCCATCCCGAAACGTGGTGCCGTCCGCGTAGCAGAACACTGCGTCCCCTTCCAGCTTCACGAAGCGCATCGGCGGCGCCAGCCGTTGGCGGATGAGCGTGGTCAGTTCACGTATGATCTCGTGCGAGTGCTCCAGCTCGGTCCCGGTAAGAAACTCGGTGTAGCCGGAGATATCGGCGAGGAGCAGATAGCCCTCTCTCGTCGCTGAACTGCCCGGTCTGCTCATTCCCGCCACCTCACTTCGTAGACTCGCACCGGCTCCTTCGAAACCTCTTGGGTCACACACGACCCTGCGAGCGAAGAAAAGCAAGTCCGGCAGGCGAGGCATGGATCATTTCGCCGCGATCTCCCCGGTACATTCGGGTAACCAACCCAAGGTCGACGGCGTCCTCCCAGACCGGAAAGCGTGGACATGAGGTTCGCCAGGCTTCCAAGACGTCGGCGTATGACCTTGGTTGCTTGGCAATCCATTCGACCAAGTCGGCCACAAGCGAAGCATTCTCGATTGTCCGGGGGTCCCAACCGATAGACATGGACAGTTCCATCCTACTCCCGACACCTTAACCGGCTAACCGGCTGATCGGAGAATCGCGCCAGCATTGTCATTCCGTTGACCTTTTCCTAGCGGCCAATCGTGCTCACGGCCAGCCGCACGCTGTCCTTTGGACTCACGCCGACTCGCACGTCTTCCAGCTTTGCGTCGGGGCCAATGACAAAGTGGCTGCGGTTCGTGATCAGCATGCCCATGAAGCGCTTCTCG
>VBEJ01000187.1 GCA_005882985.1 Chloroflexota bacterium | reverse complement strand
CGAGGGTGGTGGTGGATTTCATAGCGAAGGCCAGCTGAGGGCCTACCCCTACACCTAACCCGGTCCTGAGGCATACCCCTCCTCCGACGAATCGGCCAGTACTCCAGCGTTAAAGCACATTGAGGGAGTAGTCTGACTGCCCGACTGCCTCCTCCTTAGGTTCGCAGAAGCCCGCCCTATATACCGGACGGGCTTTCTGTTAGCCGCTCCTAGGCCACACTTCGCACTAGGAGACTTTCATATAGAGGATTCTAGGTTTGGGCTCGGCGTAGACGCAGATGCGCGACGGCAAGTTGATGAGAAGAGACCGAGGCGTCCCCTACTCCTCCGAGTGCGCTTCTTCCCGACATCGTGGCACAGCCACCATCGTTCCTCGCTGCCCTTGCGTGTTGGGGCGTTACGGTCATAGTGGAAAGGCCCGGGGCCGCCCGGGCGGCCCCGGAGTGCGCAATGTAATCGCGGAGCCGTTCGGTGCGTCTTACCAAGCACGGAAACCATACCCTCGATACTCGCGTTCGCGTCCCCCTTATCTGGTTGGGTGATTTCGCCTATGGCCAAGACGGAGCTGGAGCAGCGCGGAGGAGTTGGAACACGATGGTGATTCGGGAATCGGGCGGCCTCAAAGTGTTAATGGCGATCGCCTTCTATCCCAGGGGAGGCAGCGCTCAAGTTGTACGTTATCTTGCCCGTGCGCTCACCGCGCGGGGACATAAGGTTTTGATTGTCGCGGGCTCGCTGAAGGGAGCGGATCCCACCTCCGATGCAGCAAAATTCTACGACGGCTCGGCCTTAGTGGAGGTCGACTATACGAAAGCAGCAGATGGCTTCGCGGCCGGCCTCAATCCGATGTCCGGCCGCTTCGACGTCCCTTTTCCCCCTAGCTATGAAGACAAGCCGGGCGCGCCCGATCGTGTCTTTTACCGAGTCAGCAGAACTGAGATGCGACACCTCATCGCGTGCTGGGGGGATGTGTTGTACAAGACTACCAAGCAGTTCCAGCCCGACGTCGTCCATCTCCACCACTTGAACCACGTTCACCTGGCAGCAATCGGACTGGCTAGTATGCGGCGCCTCCCGAAACTCGCCCACCTGCATGGCACCGAGCTGAAGATGCTCCAGGAGATGAAGCATCTAGCGGCCAGCGGCCACGGCGAGATGAGGCTTTGGGAAGAGGCGCAGCGAAAGGCAGCTGCTGGCATGCAGCACTTCGTAGTGATAAGCCCGGACAACGTCGAGCGCTCCAAGCAGGTACTCGCGCTTGAGGCCGACAAGCTGTCGTTCATACCCAACGGCGTCGACCTAGAACTATTCAGGCCCCGAAACCTGGCGGAGCAGCGAAAGATGTCACTCCTGGAAAAACTTCTCGTAAAGTCTCCCAGAGGCTGGGACGAAAGCGGGGTCGTCGGCAGCATTCAGTATGCTCGATCTCATCTCGAAACCTTCCTCGACGGTTCGGACGAATTCAAGCCGGTCCTCATGTTCGCGGGTCGCTTCTTGCGATTCAAGCGGCTGCCGCTGCTCATAGCCGATGTGTTCGTCGCACCTTCTGAGAACGAGCCGTTCGGACTAGTCTTCTTGGAAGCGATGGCGAGTGGCGCTCCTGTAATTGCCAGCCGCAGCGGAGGCCCTCTGAGCTTCGTTGTCGAGGACGGCGACAAGGCAAACGGTTGGTTCTGTGAAGAGGACGACCCCGTGTCATTAACCCGGGTCATAATCGAGTCAGTATCAAATCAAGCGGAGCGCCGGCGGCGCGGCCGCAACGCTCGCGCAACTGTAGTCACCAATTACGCATGGTCGCGGGTTGCCGAACGATTCGAAGACGTCTACCAGCGGATGACCCGCCGCTTAGTGCCTCGCGCGTCCCGTCTTCAAGTAGGACCCCGCTCTAAGGCATCGCGCCTTGGCTGACCAGCCAAGTGCTTTACCGGGCGAATGGCCGAGATGAACAACTTCTGCAAACTCCCGGGCGGACAGATGTAAGCGCCGTTCCTACGCTCGAACATCAGCGACGTAACACACGCCAGCCATCGCGCAGAGGGCGAAGGGCCGGCCGAGCTGTCTCTACCTGCCTAGCTCTGCGGACCGGCCCTTCGCATACCAAGGGAGGGTGCGACTGTTCCCTCTCGGCGTCGTTTTAGTCGATGGATCTCGCAGCCGTCCATTCCGCAATCGATTGGACGGATTACGATTCCATTTCAACTCATCCTTGGTCGGCTTTGATGGCCCGTGGCGGCGGGGTATAATTGGCTTCGCTTCGGGCGCGGCCTCGCCTCTCGGCACGGGAATTCGCGCCTGAGCGAAGGCGCCAGGGCTGTCCGATGCATCCCCGGCGCCCATTACTACCGCGATGATCGCGCGGAAGACTTAATGTTGAGGTTGCGATACTTCTTGATGGAGGTGCTGGTCGGGGCCGTCGTCACCGGGGCGAGCTTTGCATTCGGGAAGTTGGTTTTAGCTCCAGTTCGTTTCCTGTCTCCCTAAAACGATGTGTAAACTGATTGTCCGGAGGTCCACCGCCCCACGATCGACAACCTTCACGGAGCGACGACAGCTCGCCGACGATCTAAAGAACGGGGCGATACCGCCACGGCCGCGGCTTGTCCGTCAGGCGATTGACCGCTTCTCTACGTGAAGGTTCGAGGTCCGAGAGGAGCTTCTGGAGCGGGCGCTGGAAGAGCGGCGTAAGCACGAGCACGAGCCGCCGAGGTCGCCATACTTAAACACCTCCGCCTTGGTAGTTGCCTGAGGCGTCGGCCAACCGAGAAGCGACCATGACCTCCGCCGCAGAGATGCTGGAGCCGTTCGCCCAGCAAAGGGCAGTGCTGTTAACGACATATCGCCGCGACGGTACGCCTGTTGGCACGGCGGTCAATATCGCGGTCGACGGTGATCACGCCTACATCCGCACCTATGACCGCGCCGGCAAAGCAAAGCGTCTGCGAAACAACCCCAGCGTCGAGATCGCGCCATCTACGTTGCGCGGCAAGCCGATCGGACCTGCGATCCAGGCACAGATGAGGCTCCTTGACGGCGAAGAAGCGAAGATCGCGGCGAGGGCCCTCGCCCATAAATACCGTATCCTCCAGGGCATTCTCGTTCCGCTCAGCCATCGCTTGGCTCGATACAAGACGCTCCACTACGAAGTCACCCTTATGGGGCCCTCAGTACCTGCCGGCGCCCGATGATCGGGCGCTTCGCTGACTGGATCAACACCCGGCGCTGGTTCATCCGCTGGCTCGTGGTTGCTGAGTGGTACCCGTTGGTTGCCGTAGTCGTCGGCATTGCCGTCCTAGCGCGTCCATCCGCGAGAAACACTAAGGCAGATAGCTCTGGCTAGCTGTCCACCACATCTCGCAACGCAAGGTTCACCAGTGTGTGTTAGAGTCAGATTCGGTTGAAGATCGCATACCGAGGAGGTTGCCATGGCCAACGTCGAGAAGAAGAGCCTGGAAGCGCCAGATGACACCCGGACCTTCGATAAAGGCAGGGTTGAGGTCGTCAACATAGGCGGAGGCACCGTCGGACGGTACCACTTCGAGCCGGGCTGGAAGTGGTCTGATCATGTAAAACCGCTTGCAGGAACAGAACTCTGCCAATCAGCCCATTTCGCGTACCAGAGTACCGGCCGGCTACACGTCGCGATGGCAGATGGCAGTGAGTTCGAAGTCGGGCCGGGGGATGTTTCGATCATACCTCCAGGCCATGACGCCTGGGTGGTGGGCGCCGAGGCCGTGACCGGAATCGACTGGTCAGGGATGGCCGACTACGCCAAGACCTCCTAATCCGCGGGCAGCGGACGCGACAATACATAGCACTAAATGTCATTAGTGATGACCCTGCATTAGGATGCTGGCGTGAAATCGGTGCGCGAATGTCGAAACTCAGGCGACCCCTTGGACTCACCTGCTATTCCTTATGCTCCTTGGCTAGGGCCTGATGTATTCGAATTGCTTCAACAAAAGTCGTGAACTTGACACGCACATCGTTGCCTAGAACCTTCATTTCCGCCACGTCGTCGTCGGCGGCGGGCTCGACCACCGGATATGCCTCATCAATTGCCGAAATACCGGCTCGAGGACGGGCGACTCCGTGTGAAGAATTAAGCGCCAATCGCAGCAGGTGCTGCTGCGATTGCATCCACTCACTCAGCTTCTCCGTTACCTGCCGGTGTGCCGCTTCACAAGTCAACGCTAAGACTCCAATCCCAGATGCTCACGGGATGTTTCGATCATACCTCCAGGCCATGACGCCTGGGTGGTGGGCGCCGAGGCCGTGACCGGAATCGACTGGTCAGGGATGGCCGGCTACGCGAAGAGCTCCTAATCCGCGGGCAGCGGACGCGACAACCCGTAGCACTAAGTGTCGTTAGTTTAGTAGTAGCAACCGTAGGATGGAGTGAACCATCATGTGATGGCGCTTCGAGGCTTATCGTCGCCCCGACAGTGCAGTCCCGCCGGCGGAGCTTCCCTCCGATGTTTGTGTCGCCACTCTTTTGGGAGTACTGATCGTCTCCTAGTGCCGCCCGCTTGTGTGCGCACTCGCTAAGTCCGGCGACGCCGAGCCGTCGTCTGGATCCCTATATTGCTCTCTAATTTAACCCCCGCACACGGATGTGGGCTTGACCGGAGTCTAGCGTGACTCTAAGGCGGCTAAATATACATACTGCATGTATATTTAACACCCATTTTTACAAAACGAACTTCCCCTGGAGTGCCATCTCCCGCTTGCAATCTCCTTTCTCGCCTGCCTACGCTGGCTACGTGCAAGGCCACGGGGGCGGGCCAAAGAGCAGGGCTGGTAAAGCGGCTTCCAGCCGCAACGCTGTCACGCACGGGCTAACGGCGTCAGCGCCCGTCGTCCGCCAGGTCGAGAGCATCGAAGACTGGGAGCGCCACGCCGAGCAGGTTATTGCTAGCATCGAGCCAGAAGGCTACCTTGAGACCCAGCTCGCCGTGCGCGCCGCCGGGCTGCTCTGGCGGCTGCGCCGCGTCGCTGAGTACGAGGCGGAGCACA
>VBEJ01000186.1 GCA_005882985.1 Chloroflexota bacterium | reverse complement strand
CTTTGTGCACGACCGCCTGGCGAAAAGTGCCCTCGTAACGGAACCCCAGCCGCTCGGCGGCGTTCCAGGAGGGCGCGTTCAGGGAATTGCACTTCCACTCGTAGCGCCGGTAGCCAAGCTCGTCGAAGGCCCGCCGCATCATCAGGTACATCGCTTCGGTGGCCGCCGGCGTGCGTTGCAGTGCAGGCGAGTAGGCGAGATGACCGACCTCGATCGTGCCCATCGTCGGGTCGATGCGCAGGTAGCTCGCCCAACCAGTGGGCTGCTGCGTTACGAGGTCGATGATGGCGAAGAAGAGGGGGTCGTCGCTGGACTCGACGGACTCGATCCAGCGGGCGAGGTCTTCGGGCGACGCGAACGGCCCGTAGGGGAGGTACGTCCAGTTTCGCCCCTCGGCGTCGAGCGCATGCGCCTCGTAGAGCGCATCAGCGTGGCGGCTGGCCTGGAGCGGCTCCAGGCGACAGAGGCGCCCCTCCATGACTGTGCGCGCGGGCCCTGGCCTCGCGGTCCAGTCGGGCAGGGGCTCACCGACGGGCTGACCGAGGTGATTCGTGTACTGAGATTGCGGTCGTGGCAACTGCGACATAGGGCCACTTTAGCGCATTCGACGTGGCCGCCCGCGTTAAGCGGGAAGAGAGACGCTTGGAGACCCTCAGCGCGACCCTTCGAGAATCTCTCTCCAGGCGGGCCCTCGGCACGGCGAACACAGTGGTGGACGGGAAGGGGCGAATCGGTGCGTGCAGGACACCCTTCCCGCAAACTTTACGTAACTCTCCCCGACCCTTAACGCCCCCCGCGAAATCTTTCCGTCCCCGGGCCGTCAATTATCTGCCATGAGCTCAGGCCCGCGCGGCGGCGTTTGGAAGGCTGTCAGCCTCGCCGCCCGTGTGGCTGCGCTCTGCGGCGCCGTCGCGCTCCTCGGAAAGTCAGACACTTCCGCGCTGACGCTCGCAGGGGCTGAAATCGACGCCGACCAACCGGCCGCCGGCGACGCCCTCTTCGCCGGGTCCGCAACCGATTGGGCCGAAAACGGTGGCTCAGCTGCCGAAGGTGTGTTCCTGCTCGGTACGAGCGGCAACCCCGACTTCCTCGGCTGCTTCGGTTCCGACCTCAGTGTGAATCCGTCTGTCGCGGGCGCCGCCGGGTTCATCTGCGACGGCTCGTCCGACTCGCGCTTCGACGGCAACGGTGGCGACACAGTAGTCGAGCCTGAACAGAACATCGTCAGTCCGGGCGGCAAGCAGATCGATGACGTCTGGAACATCAAGCAGGGCAGCGTCACCCCCAAAGATGACTTCTCGCATGCGTACTACCTGTTCCGAAATAGCGATTCGTCCTGCGACGCCGACGCCGATGCCGATAACCGCTTTCTAGTCCTCGGCGGTCACCGAGGCGACAACGAAGGCGACGCGTTCTGGGGGTTCGAGCTCAGCCAGGTGCCGCCCACTCGGTTCAACGATGTCGTCAGTAACGGCGGCGCGACTTTCGATCTCGATTTCAACCGCACGCCGGGGGACCTGCTCGTCTCTTTTACCCTCGTCGGCGGCGGCACGAGCCCGCTGCTGGAGGTCTTCGCCTGGAACGGGAGTACGTTCGCGCCTGCGCCTAGCCTCTGCGGCGGCTCCCAGGGCGATAGCCTCCTTCGGACGAACCCGGCCAACGACATCCAGGCGCCGCCGTGGAACGTGCCTGTTTGCGATCCAACGTCGACCAACGGCTCGAACAGTTGCCGCGTCGTAAACCAGAACGGCACGGGGCTTGCTCCTGCGGGCGATAACCGGATAGCCCCTCGCGATTTCAACGAGGCGATCGTGGACCTGGGCGCTTTCGTCTCCGGCGGCGTCTGCTTCAACAGCCTGCTTTTCACGAGCCGCTCGGCTCACCCGTTGGAGACGGCCGACCTCAAGGATGTCGCTGGCGCCAACGTGAACACCTGCCCTGCCGCCGCGCCGCCACCCGCTGCACCCCCGCCGGCCGCACCGCCTCCGGCTGCGCCGCCGGCGGTGCCGCCTCCTGTGAACCCACCGGGCGGCTCCTTCCCGCCGGTTGCCCTTCCACCAACCGGCGGTCAGGCGTCGTCTGCCGGTTCCTTGTGGCTGTTTCTCGGCGTCATCTGTGCTGCCGCCGGCGTGTTCGGCTTCCTGCGGATCCGCCGCGGGTAACTACCGGCCGGCTGCGCCGCGATCGGGGGCTGAGCGGATCAGCCGGATGTCCGGGTCACGCGCAATGGCGCACGGCTCAAGGCAGAACTCGCATTTTCTGCCAGACAATCGCTGAGGTGGGCGAGAGGCTCGGCCTCGGGCGCTACATCGAGAACGCGCTGCATCTGTCCGACGTCCGCGACGAAACGGACGACCTCGACGGGGCGAGCGGGAAGGACGTTCAACTTCGATGGGCTTCCTGTTTCTTCCAGCAAGCGGTGAGCCAGGTAGGGCAGGGTGACACCCATCCCACTCCCCACGTTAATCGGCCCGCTTAGTTGGCAACGGGCCGCTGAGATGAGCGCCTGTACGGCCGTCCCGACCCACACGAAATCGATCACCTGCTCGCCGCCGAATAGCTGTAGGGGCTCGCCGCGTGCCGCCCGCTCAAGCCATATCGGGATTACGCGGTCGTGGTCGCGGGGACCGTAGATATTGGTGAAGCGCAGGACCTGGCATTCAAGGCCTGTCGTGCTTTGCCACACCCGGCAGTAGGCCTCCGCCGCTACCTTGCTTGCGCCGTAGATGTTCTTCGCGTTAAGCGGTGCACTCTCAGGCACCGGAATGGTCTCGGGTTCGCCGTAGACCTCGCGAGAGGAGGCGAAGACGAGCCGCTGGAGGCCGGCGGAAGCAGCGAACTGCAAGATGTTGTATGTACCGACAACATTTGTCGTGAACGAGTAGTCGGTATCTGTGATCGCCCCGATGACATTCGACTGCGC
>VBEJ01000185.1 GCA_005882985.1 Chloroflexota bacterium | reverse complement strand
GAGGACTTGACATCCTGCTGATTTGCAACGTATAATCAGAAGGTAATTAGATGGTAATCAGATATTAGTCTTATACGATCGTCCGGTTGAAATGAACTGCGAAATCTGTGGTACGAACCGAAACCTCGATCAGCATCACGTGGAAAGCCGCGGCATGGGCGGCTCCAAGAATCTGGCAGTGCACGCTGATGCTAACATTATTACTCTCTGTAGGACGTGCCACCAAAGAATCCACGAGGGCGGTTGGGAGTTGCACCGCTCCCAAGACTTGCTGCGAGTGGTCGACCGACGAACGGGACAAGAGGTGATGCGGCGGGCGAGCGCGCATGGCTTCGACCCGTCGGTCCTTTTTAACCTGCTGAACATCATGGACCGTTCGCTGGTAGAGGCGCTATCGCTCGTCACCTATTTGGACGACGACCAGCTGGTTGAACTGTTCCGCGCGTGTCGCTCCTTGGGTAAACGCGCCTGGATGCTTCAGGCCGCCGTTCTCCACGAGGCCCAGCAGCGAAGTGTGTACGGTGCGCGTTCACTTGAGGCTGTCGCGCGTCGCTTCGAGATCAGTGTCCGCCAGGCTGAGAAATATGCTCTCGTCTGGCGGCTTTTCTATGCAGGTGAAAACCCGGATGCGAGTGACGGTCAAGCCAGAGAAAACGTCAACATTGACGCTTTCTCTCTCGAAGAGCCAAGTTGGTACGTCGTAGCAGCCACCGAGTCGCCGGAACCCCGCCGTTGGCTCGCCTACGCCCAGGACAGAAAGGCGGAGGATCCGCGTTATTCGATTAGCGCCTTCCGCTCGGACATCCACCAGGCGCTAGGCGAGGCCGCGACAGTTATCGAGAGCGAGCCAGACAACCCGACAGCGTTCGCTGAGCGCATTTTGTGGGATTGCCCTTGGGTCAAGCCTTATTGTCGACGCTCAGGTCGGCCTGTGCCGGCAGAAGACTGTCCCTGCGAAAAGGATGGCGATCTGTCTGCGGAAGCATGTAACTAAACGAAGATGGACGACTGTTACGAGACAAAACTGAGAGAGTTCGCTGAGGGAAAGCGGCTGGGACGACTGACGAATACCGTTGCCTGCAGCCGAGAAGACCGCTGTGACGCCTGCGGTTCGACGCAACCGAGGACGCTCCTTGGGCTAAAGGATAGTATTAACGGCCGTTACTACTTCGTGGGCCAAAACTGCCTAGCCTGGCTGATGGACAACGGGATGGTTGCACGAGCTCGCTACCGCGATAGGGCAGCAAGCGCATACACCCGGGAGATGGAGCTGCGCCGAAACGGTACTGCCGAAGAACGCCCGGCGATTGAGGTCGCTCCAGTTCAGCTGGATGGACATCCGCCTCGATCTAAAGCCGCATGTCTTCGGCGGACCATCCTCGTGGTCGAACGTGACGGCGAGTACCGGGCTCTGGTGCGACTGAGTGACGGCCAACGCAGTGTCTCGGCGCGAGCCGGGGAGTCGTGTTGGCATTGGGAATGGACACGCCACAATGGTGGAGCCGTCCTGGATCGTGTTTGGCGACCCCGCCGAGCAATGGGCGCCAGCGTTCTGAGGGCTCACCGAGATGCCCTTGAGCGGTGGCGAATGGGTGCCGGGGCCGCCGCGTGAATGAGTGGAAGGATTGAGGGCGTGGCTGGCAGCATCGATGAGCTGAGGTTGCTGGTGGAGAGGGCGGCGGCACGGCGGCCCCAACTCACCACCCGCCTTGAGAAGGCCGCCTTCCTCGTTTTACTGCGACCTATCTACCCGCTTGAGGGCGACGTTTGGAGAGTGACTGCTGAGGATGGGTTGCGCTTTTATACCGTGCGTAGAGGAGAGTGCGAGTGCTCAGACTACTTGCGGCATGGGCCCGGACACCCTTGCAAGCACCGCCTAGCTCTCTTTTTGCATCGAGCCCTACGAGCGAAAAGAGGGTGCGGTCAAGAGCGCTCGAGTCTTAGGACATGACCGGGGGCAAGACATTGCCCTCGCAACTGACCTATCTATGGGAGGGATGAAAGGGTGAGGAGAGCGGACGAACCGCTGCAACCATTGACGCTTCGAATGGTCGACATACGAGCCGCGCTCCTGGACGAGTACCTCGAGTTGAAGGAGAAACTCGGTCCTCTAGAGAAGCGGCTCGAAGATGTGAGGGATCGCCTACGCGACCTGGTCACCGAAGAAGGCCACTTCGTCGACGAGGTGCGGGCTGTCATCGTTCGGGTGGAGCCCCGCTTTCGCAAAGAATATGATGCAGAGAAGCTACAGGCCGATTTCCCGCGCCTGAACGCGTGCGTCCGACCCTCCGTTGACATCGCCCAGTTGGAAGCCTGCTTGCGAGCCGGCATGGTCACCGACGGCGAACTCGAGCGAGCGGGCGTGCTCACAAGAGCCCTTCACTCACGTGCGTTGGTCGTCAAAGCCCTTGGTCAGCAGAATCTTCGAAGGCCCCGACGTCCGGTCACGGCTGAGGGAAGTTTGGACGTGCCTTGAGCTGCGATGATAATCGAGAACCCCTGGGGACGAGTGAGCCGAGGGCAGCCAGGCGCGGCGAGGTCTCGCTCCAGTTAACGGTCTGGGAGGTATTGTCCTTGGCAGTCAACGTCGTCCAAAACGGGTGGGACCAGGCGGAGCTGCCTCTCGAATCCCCTCGACATGATGATCTGAAGCGCCTGGGCCTTCTAGGCGGCGTCCGAGCCGCTTGGAGGGACGAGATCCTGCGCCAAGTTCATCGGGAAATCCTCCGGGCCAATCGCGAAAGCGGGCGTTCGAGCGCGGCCAGGTTGCAGTGAGCGCTAAGCTCGTCGCGCGTCGTACTCAACGCGTGGATGATGAATGGAGGGGTGATGAACGGCAACGCAGATAGCGTAGGGCATCCGGAAGAGGCTAGCCGCTGCCCCTGTCCCGATTGTCGGTTGCCGGCCGATGGTCCTCCGGCATGGCTGCGGGACAAGGCAGTGTCGATCTGGTGCGGAGATTACTTCACCCAGCTGGCCGACGAGTTGGGAGAAGAGGCGGCAGAGGAGGGCACACTCGCGTTCGCATCCGGCTTTGAGAAAGGGATTGTGATGGCGATGATCAAGCCCGAGTGGGTGCAGGCACTGTACCTAAGACTCAGAGAGTACTATCTGACCACGCATACCCTCAGCGATCTGATGGACTGGGAAGACCAAGCCGACGAGACCGCTAAGGCAATACCAATAGCGGTGCCGCTTCATGGCTGGGATTGACACACGCTGGGCGCGGGGTGGTTTCGCGGTCACAGCCGCGGCGCGAGAAGGTCTCTAGCGGCCAGGTTAGCGCCAGTAGGAACGAGCATCGGAGCCGCAACCTTGATTCGAAGTACCTAGGAAAGCCTCGGACCAAGGGACCAAAGGAAAGAATGGCTCCGCGCGGACAGACTCTTGGGAAGTTTATTCAACGAGAGCACGCCCGTCGCAGCAGATGCGCGGACCCCAAGCCTTAAATCCACTCCGATGGCAGCTTCACCGTGCCGTGTGCCGCTTCCCATTTATCCAGCGCCGCGTCCACCTCATCCTCGGTCGAGTCTTCGGTCAATCCCGCCAGCGGCGTCGGGAT
>VBEJ01000081.1 GCA_005882985.1 Chloroflexota bacterium | reverse complement strand
TCGCTTAGCAGTTCGCCGGCGCGGGTGAGACGCCGGCGCAGGTCCGCTTCGGGGCCGGCGTCCTCAATCTGCTCGACATGAAAGCCGAGTTCGAGCATGAGGCCTGAGACGACCTCTTCGTCGGGCAGGCTGGCGGGGCGCATGCCCCAGCGATCGGCGAACGGCTCGTATTGCGGTTTCGGGCCGGCCCACTTCGTGATGAGGAAATTGATAGGTGGCGCGTCACCTGATTCGGATGTGGCGCCTAGCTGCGAGTGAGCCCAGGTGAGGTAGTGATTGAGGGCATCGGCGGACCGAGCGGCAGTCTGCCTGTCGGAGGCCTCCGCACGCGCCTGAGAGCGCAGGACGGGCAGATCGAGCCCGAGCGGGTCGGTATCGGAGCGAGCACGACATCGCCGGGAGCGATCGACAGTCCGCGGGCGGAGGCGAGGAGAGGGCCGCGGTCGGGGAACGCATCTTCGGGGTAGCCGAACATGAGGTGGAGCGCAAGCGGGCTGCCGAGCGGATAGCCGGGCGACTTGGGATGCATTAGGCCGTTGATCCCTTCGGCGGCAAGGCGGTCAAGGTTAGGCGTGCGGGCTGCTTCGAGCGGCGTCTTGCCGTCGAGTTCGGGCGCGGGTCTGTCGGCCAGGCCGTCGAAGATGATGAGGAGGACGCGCATTAGAGGGCGGGCGCGCTTTCGCGAAGGCTCTCGATCACACGCACCACTGCGGCCGGCACGAGCGCGCGCCAGTCCTCGTCATTCGTCATCCGCCGGCGCACCTCGCTCGCTTCAATCTCCTTCTCGATGCCAGGGTGTAGAACTTCGACTTGATAGCCGTGTGCGCACAGGCGGTCGACCTTCGACTGCTCCCAGTCGGAAAAGACTCGCAAGTAGTGGACGGCGTTCATTGGCAAATAGTAGCGCCAGCGATCGGGCGAATTGACGGGGAAGGGGATGATGATCCAGCGCTCGTCAGGAACGCCTTCGTCGCGGAGCACTTCGCGGACCATGAGGAGGCGCTCGAAGTAGGTGTACGGATTGGACTCGGGCAGGTGACGGTGCTCGCTTGTGGGCTCCTCTAGGATCACCGTTGGGTCGGGGTTCGTGATACCGACGATGAGTGTGTCGCAAAGGTCGCGAGCGGCCCGCAAGTACTCGAGATGGCCGTTGTGGAAGGGCTGGAAGCGGCCGTGGACCATGCCGTATTCGGGTTTCACAGGCTGACGCCGAAAGTCAGGGGACGACGGTTACGCCCCGGCCCTCATGCACTTCGCCGACGCGCCAGAGAGGAAGGCCGGCGCGCTCAAAGGCGGACTCGGCCTCGGAAATGGCTGCGGGAGGCATCGCGAACAACAGCCCCCCGGACGTCTGGGGATCGTAGAGGATGTGCTGCGTTTCTTCGGTCACTTCCGGTGAGATCTCAACCTTACCGTCGAGGTAATTGCGGTTGCGGGCGCCGCCGCCGGTGGTGATTCCCTTGAAGGCGTAATCCAAGGCTCCTGGAAGCAGTGGGACCGCCGACGCGGTAAAGCGAATGGAAACATTTCCGGCCGCGGCCATTTCGTAGGCGTGGCCCAGGATGCTGTAGCCGGTCACGTCGGTCATGGCATGAGCTGTCTCGCGCACGATGTGCGAAGGATGCCGGTTGAGCCTAGTCATGCTTTCAACGGCTGCCTGGAGGTGTTCCGGCATCGCTTCGTCGAACTTGGCGGCGGTAGTGATCAGGCCGGTGCCGAGAGGCTTATGCCGGCTACTGTCTCCGAAGGCAGGCCGGCGGGAAAGCCGGCGATGTTGAGGGCGAGGACGGCCTCGGCGCCCATCGCGTAGACATCGCTGATTGCGTTTGCAGCGGAAATGGCGCCGTATTCGTACGGGTCATCGACAAGAGGGGCGAAAAAGTCAACAGTGAGGACAATAGCTTGATCGTCGTTGAGCTTGTAGACGGTGGCGTCGTCGGGAGCTTTCAGGCCGACGAGGAGATTGGGGTGGTGGCCATTCTGGAGGGCGGAGAGGTGGCTAAGGACCTGCGCAAGCATCTCGGCACCTGCCTTGGCAGCACAGCCGGCGCATGAGGCTAGCTCGGTCAGGCGCGGGGGTTCTTCCACCCGGCTCAGGGCACCTTTGGCGACCATGGGCGACTCCGTTCTCGGCCCCCCGCACAGACGTGCGGCCGCGCGGCGGGCTCCCCACCTTCGTTTAGTGCGAGCATTTTACTTCCGGCCGGTTCGCGATTTCAAGTTCGGAATACGGCGCTGTTTGTAACAACTCGGAAAAATCGGTGTTGGAACCGCTGAAGCGCATCAGATAGAATCACGCTGTAACCGAGGAGAACCCGGTCTGGAGGGCGAGGAGCGATGACGACTGTTGCCGAGTATGCCGAACGGCGGGCCCGTTTGTTGGGCCCGATGCAGGGCTTGAGCGATAGCGAGCTGAAGCAAGCGGTACGCGAGGCGTGCGGAGGGCTGGCAATCACCCTTGACTCATTCTCGGACCAGCAGGTCACCTGGAAGCCTGACGCCGAGGAGTGGTCGGCCGCTCAGGTGGGTGACCATATCGCCCTCGGAACGGCTGTACTGGGTAAGATCGCGGGCCTTCTGGCCAGGGGTCAGGCAGTCACCGATGAGGACTGGGACCCGCCGCCACAGTTCAAGGGTGACCCAGCAGACCTTCCGGGCGTGAAGAAGAGGATCGCAGGGTTGCCGGAGTTCACCGATGGGTTATTCGACGAGAGCGTCAAGATTAACCGCCTCGATGTGAAAGCGAACAACTCGTTCCTGGGCGACATGAACTGGCGCGAGTGGTTCTACTTTCTGCGCGTGCACGCAAATGCGCACGTCGAGCAGATGGAGAAGCTCCGTTCGACGCCGGGGTTCCCGTCGTAGGTTTGGAACTTAGCGCCCGACGGTAATGAGTAGATCGCGCCCGCGGGTGAGCGCGAAGTGCATGATCGAGGACTCAAGCATCTCCTCGCCCCCGATCGCGAGTGAGAGCACGATAAGCCAGGTCTGATCGAGGAGCCAACCCGCGCCGCTGCCAGCCAGCGCCAGGCCGATCATCAACAGGCGGAAGCCGCGCACCCAGGTGAGGGCTTTGGCGGGGTCGCGAAGGGGCCTGCACAGGCCGTCCCATTCTCGCCAAAGACCCACAAGCAACAGTGGGGCGCCTGAGGTAAGCAGCATGGCCGCTGGGATCGTCTGCCAGGTAGCGATTCAAGTGGGTTCATCTCTACTGTGATTCTATCCCCGGGTCGTCAGGCAAAGTGTGAGGCGGGTCACTCTTTTACGTGCGAGGTAATCAGCCCATCGGTTAGTCTTACGCCGTGGGCGAAATACGAGTCGCGAACGCGCCATGCTCCTGGGGCGTGATGGCGGGCTTCGCGCATGAGGCGCCGTTTCCGGACTACAGCCAGGTGCTCGATGAGATGGCTACGACCGGCTACACAGGGACCGAGCTGGGCGATTGGGGGTTCTTGCCGACCGACGCGCACACGCTTCAGCCGGAGCTGAAGCGACGTGGCCTTGAGCTGGTCGGAGCGCTCGTGCCCTGGCCGCTCGCCGACAGGGCGAGGCATCGCGCAGGAATCGACGCGGCGCTACGCACAGCGCGGCTGGTGGCGGTGTGCGCGGGCGGCAGTGCAAGCGGTGGTGCGCCGTTTCTCATCCTGGCTGACGACAACGGCGCTGATCCGGTGCGCGCGCGGTTCGCCGGGCGGATCCGGTCTGACCAGGGACTAAGCGACGACCAGCGGCGGAATTTCGCCCGCGGGGCTGAGCTTGTCGCGAAGGCGGTTCTGGACGAGACGGGGCTGCGCACGGTCTTTCACCACCATTGCGCGGGCTTCGTCGAGACGCCTGCGGAGACCGAAGAGCTCTTGGATACGACTTCACCCGAGCTACTTGGTCTCTGTTTCGATACGGGGCACTGGGCGTACGCGGGTGGCGACCCGGTCAATGCGGTCAAGCGGTTCGGCGAGCGCATGTGGCATGTTCACTTCAAGGACTGTTACGAGGATGTCGCCGAGCGAGCGAGGCGCGAAGCTTGGGACTATTTCACTGCTGTTCGCAACGGTATCTTCTATGGCCTTGGCGAAGGGGATGTCGATCTAGCATCGGTGCTCGGCGAGCTTCGGAAACAGAATTACAGTGGCTGGATCGTCGTGGAGGATGAGTTGCCGCCGGGGATGGGCGAGCCGCTGGAAAGCGCCTGGCGGGACCGGGCGTACATGCGATCTTTGGGCATTTGAAGATGGGCGGGGTGCCGATCGGGTTGATCGGCGCCGGCGTGATGGGGTGCATTCACGCGCGCTGCCTGTCGCGCCATGTGGCGAACGGCGAACTACTCGCTGTGGCGGACCTCGACAGTGAGAAGGCGGAGCGATGCGCCGAAGAGTTCGGTGCGAACATCTGCTACAGCGAGCACCTGGCGCTAGTCGCCGACAACTCGATCGATGCGGTCCTGGTGTGCACGCCGGGAAACACGCACGGGGACGTGATCGAGGCGGCGGCGCGGGCCGGCAAGCACGTCTTTTGCGAGAAGCCGATAGACTGGGACCTGGCGGCGGCCGACCGGGCGATCTCGTCGATGGACTCGGCCGGCGTGAAGCTCCAGATCGGGTTCCAGAGGCGATTCGATCGGGCGTTTGTCGAGGTTCGACAGGCGATCGAGCAGGGCAAGATCGGGCGCCCGCACCTCGTGCACCTCGTCAGCCGTGATCCCGTCGGGCCGTACGCGGGCCCCAAAGCGCCGGGCGACCTGTACTTCGACAGCACCATCCACGACCTTGACATGGTGCGGTTCATGACCGGCGACGAGGCGGAAAGCGTCATGTCGTACGGCTCGGCGATGGCGGCACGGGAACAAGGGGTTGGCGGGGACCCCGATACCGCAATGACGCTGCTCCGTCTCAAGGGCCGCGCCATCGCGTCGATCGACAACAGCCGGCTATCTCCCGTCTACGACCAGCGAGCCGAGGTCTTCGGGCCGGCCGGGACGATTTGCGTGGCCAACCAACCGACCGACGACGGGTCAGCGGACGATGTGCTACCCTTCTTCGCCCAACGTTATTTCGATGCGTACGTCGCCGAACTGAGTGCGTTCGTCCAGTGCGTGCGAAACGACAGCGAGCCGCTTGTCACCGGAAAGGACGGCCGCGCCGCGCTGGTACTGGCTATGACGGCCGTTCGCTCGTACGTCGAGGGACGGCCGGTAGCCGTGAGTGAATTCGATTGATTATCCGGAACGGGAGCGCAGGAATTCGCACTTCGCCGCGACGGAACGCTCGCCTTCATCGATGCCCGGAAACAGTATGAAGACGTGGGGCATGCCGTCGTGACGCTGGACAACAACCTCACGTCCGGAACGTCGGAGCTTCTCAGCGAAGGCGACCCCGTCATCGAGGAGAGGGTCGATGCCACCGACGACGACGCAGGTAGTAGGCAAAGCCGAAAGGTCGCCGACAAGTGGGCTGAGAAACGGATCGCTCCACTGCCCAGCGTCCGGCGCGTAAGAGGCGCGGCAAGATTCCATGAAGGGCGTTTCCAGGGATTGGATCGTCCGGTGAGAGAGTCCGGATAGAATCCGTTTGCATAGCGAGATCCGTCGAGGGGCAGATCATGAGCACAGAGTTGGGAGGCTTCCCACCCTCGGCGAGCAGCCGGAGGGTAGTCGTGGCGGCCAGGCTGCCGCCAGCCGAATCCCCGCCGATCGACACCCGCGCCTGGTCGCCGCCGAGTGAGGCGGCGTTTTCGCGGACCCAGCGGAACGCGGCCACGCAGTCGTCAAGCGGCGCCGGGTACGGGTTCTCCGGCGCCAGCCTGTAGTTGACGCTGACGACGATCAGGCCCGCGCCGACCGCGAACTGCTTGGTGAGTTTGACGTGACTCTCGGGGCTCAGGATGACCCAACCACCGCCGTGGAGATAAACAAGGACGGGCAGGGCCTCGCCGGCAGTGTTCTCCGGCGCGAAGAGCAGCGCGCGAATGTTACCGGCCGGTCCGGGTATCCGCAGCTCCTCTTCACGCGCAACGGCACGCGCTTCCGCATTGAGGAAGGGGATCATCGCCGATGTTTGAACCCGCATCTGCATTGGGTCAAAGGTGCGCTCCGCCGGTCGGAGTGCGAGGAACATGTCGAAGAGGACTTTGACTTGCGGGTGAAGCGGCTCACGCGGGTCTGCCTTGGTCGAAACGTGCTGTGTCACGTAAGCACCTCCTTGGAATCTCGTCGGCGAGCCGCTAGTTAGTCGCCCATGAACTCTTCGACGAGCTTCGACACCATCTCGAGTTGTTCCATTTGGGGGACGTGGCCGGCGTTATCGATAAGCTCGACGCGCGAGTTTTTGATGCGACCGGCGAATTCGTCCGCGTAGACGGGCAGGGCGATCCCGTCCTGGCGGCCCCAGACGATCAGCGTGGGAGCCTGGATGCGGTGAATACGCTTCTTGAGGCCCTTGTCGGGGATGGGCCACACGAACTTCCCTGTGCAGGCGGCCGACCACATGATCTGGATCTGCATGTCCATCTGCTCGTCGGTCAAGTTCGTCATGCGGGCGGCGGCGGCCATCATCTGAGCGAGAGGTAGGTTCTGGTCCGCGAAGAGGTACTTCGGGAGGTCTCCGAAGGACGTCGTCATCCAGTTGCGAACGGGCTGGTCGTCCCGCCAGAGGCCGATGGGATCGATGAGGATGAGCTTGCTGACCCGCTCGGGATTTGTTGCCGCGATCTCCGCGGCGACCATCCCGCCGAAAGAGTGGCCGATGACTGCCGGCGAGTCGAGCCCAAGCTCGTCGAAGAGCTCGTAGTAGTAGAGGACCAGGTCCCAGAGGTTGTCGAGCGGCTTAAGCGCGTCGGGAGCGCCCGGTGTCGTGCCGGGGTGCTCAGGCGCGTAGACGGTGTGCGACTGCGAGAGGTTGTCGAGGAAGGGGTCCCACTGGAGGCCGTAGGCGCCGTGCAGGAAGACGACCGGCGGGCCGCTCCCTGCGGTCTTGACGCGCGTCTCGACTTCGTCGCGCCAGGCGGTCAGGGTTCGGTCCTGGGCGGTGACCATCAGGAACCTCCGCCGACTGAAACGGCTTCGGCAGGTAGCGCGCGCTTCGCCCGCAGGCTTTCCGGCCACCAGCGGTTCTCCCACTCATCGTCCCAGATGTCCCGGACGTGCGGGAGGACTTCGCGAGAGAACAGGTCGATGTTCTTCAGCGTCAGCTCGTGCGGCATCGAGCCGATGTGCAGGAGCACCATCAGGTTGCCGACGCGCAGGTCCTTGATGGCTTCTGTGAGCTGATCGCGGACCGTCGCGGGGCTGCCGGCGATGACGAAGCCCTTGTCCACGAAGTCCTTGAAGGTGAAGTTCGGCAGCTCGTCGCGCATGCTGCGAACGTCCTTGAACTGCTTCTTCATCGTGTTCACGAGGCTCCGGTAGTCCTGGTGGCCGGGCGGCGCGGCGAACTCCGGTGCGATGTGCAGGCACTTGTCGTAGAAGTAGCGGATGTGCGGATAATATTCCTCTTCGGCGCGGGCGTCCGTCTCGGAGACGACGAGTAGCTGGAGGAAGCCGGCGCGATAAGGATTCGAGTCCCGGTCCGACTTGCCGATGAATTCCCAGAAGCCGTCCATGACGCCTTTCGCCAGCTTGCTGCCAAAGTAGCTGAGGAAGCAGTAACAGTGGTCGTGCTGGACCGCGAAGTCCCAGGTGCTCAGGCTGCCGCTACCGGGCACCCAGACGGGCGGGTACGGCTGCTGCAATGGGCGGGGCCAGAGGTTGACCATCGGTAGCTGGGTGTACTTACCGTTCCAGGGGAAGATCTCCTTCGAGGTCCAGGCCTTGAGGATCAAGTCATGGGCCTCGTAGTAACGCTCCCGCTGCTCGATCGGCGTGATGCCGTAGCAGACGTTGGCGTCCATCGGGCTGCCCAGCGGCATTCCTGCTACAAGGCGGCCGGCACTGATGCAGTCGAGCATCGCGTACTCCTCGGCGACGCGGATAGGCGGCTGCGTTGTGGGAAGCGTGGCGCCCATTTGGACGATGGCGACGTCCAGGCCGGCGGTCGCTCGGGCGAGGACCGAGCCCATGAGGTTCGGGCCGGGCATGTTGCCGTATGCGTTCTGGTGGTGCTCATTGACGCAGACGCCGTCCATTCCGGCCTTTGCAGCGTAGATCAGCTCGTCGAGCGTCCAGTTGTAGAACTGCCCCGCCTTCTCCGGCGTGGAGAGCTCGTGGAACGGTGGGTCAACCCAGACGGAGTGATAACGCTTTTCGAAGTCATCGGGCAGATCGCGATAGGGCATCAGGTGGAACATCGAGATCTTCAAGGCGACAACCTCCTTCTGCCACTCGGCTCGCGGTGAGCCGATGATATGTACTAAGCGAACGACGAGTCAACAACGGACCACCGTATGCTAAACTCTCGCCGATGACTTCAGCCCGTACGCAGCCAATCCTCGATGAACAGGCGCGGCATCGGTCTGCATTTGAAAGCTTTTGCCGGTTACTGACGGCCGAGGAGCTGGACGAGCAGGTGCCTGGCATGCCGTGGACCGTCCATGGATACGTCGCGCACCTGGCGACGATCGACTCGCTGATCGTGCCCTTCCTCGCGCCGCTTGTCGGAATTGCCGGCGTGCCGGCGCCTGAGGTGCCGCCTCCCTCGCCGTTCGATATCGATGAATGGAATGAAGCGATGGTGCCGTTACGCGCGGGCGCTCCCGTGGACGAACTCCTGTCGGAGGCGGCGAAGCACCGGGCCGAATATGTGCGGGTCCTGTCGGCGCTTTCGGACGAGCAGCTCGACATGATGATCCCGTTTGGCGGGGACCGTAAGGTGATTGATTTGCCGCCGACGCAGGTGCGGCTCGAGGACCTGCTATGGGCAATCGCCCTACATGACCCGAACCATACGCAGGACATTCTGCGAGCAATTCCGCAGCGAGAACCCGATGTGCGGGGCTGGCTGGCGAGCAGCGACTTCGCTCGCATCCCGGAAGCGATAACCGCGCGGCGCGCATAGCGGTCGTCTGGCAAACGGCAACATCCGCGCTACAATAGTGCGGGATGCCCCCCACGCAGTTCACACGTGAAGAAGCCGAAGAGCTGTTGCCACGCCTGACCCAGCTGCTCGCCGAGATGAGGGAGCGGAGGACGGAATATAACCGCTTCGCCGCGCAGGCGGTTGAGCTGAGCGACAAGATGCGGGGCAATGGGCAGCTCGCGCAGGCCGATTTGAAGGGAGCGCAGGAAGGACTGGAACAGGCCGTGGCGGCGCTGAATGGGCTGGGGGAACAGATAAGCGAGCTGGGCTGTGAGCTGAAGGACATTGACCAGGGGCTAATCGATTTTCGCACGGAGATGGACGGGAAAGAGGTCTATCTCTGCTGGAAGCTCGGCGAGGAACGGGTCGAATGGTGGCACGAGCTGGACACCGGCTTCGCGGGGCGCCAACCGCTGGGGCAACAATGACGAAAGCTGGCTCTACCGAGACAGACGACCTGGAGCAGCTTCTGCGCGGGCTGCAGGAGGCTCACGAGTCGCTGGTCGAGGCGCTGAAGGGCGCCGACCAGGAGCGATTCGCCGAGCAAGATGGCGGCGATTCGGTGAAGGCGATCATCGAGCGGACATCGGACGACGTGAACTTCTACTACGGGCGGCTGGCGGCGCGGGCGATGTCGCTGCCGCAGCCTCCGTGTGTGCAGAGGGCGGATTTTTCGTCGTTGCGTGAAGCTGTGGCTGCTCTGCAGGTCGCGCACCGCCGCTTCACCAATCTTCTACACGATCTGATGCCAAAAGACCTCGAGCGCCAAGCAGCGGACCCGGAGCTGGGGTCGTACACGATGCGACAGATACTCGAGATGGCGACGGCGCACTATGCGCTGCGCGCACAGCAGTTGGCTGAGGTGCAGCGCGGAACCGCCCCGGCCGGCAGCTAGTGGCGCCCGGTCAGTCGCGCTCAACCAAGGGTTTCGCGCGCCAGCAGGCCGAACCCATTCATGCACCACGCGGCCGCCCGTTACGGATTGCGCACGCCTACGGGAACACGAGAGCCCGCCTGGAGGTGGCGGTCGCGTCGGCGGCCGACTTGATCGAGGCCGATGTCTGGTATCGAGCGGGGAAGCTCTGGGTGCGGCACGAGGCACGGATGAGGCCGGTTCCGCTCCTGGTGGACAAAAGGATGCGCGGTCACTCCCTGCCGCTGTGGAGCCTGCCGCTCGGCAGGCGATGGTACATCCGGCTGGATATAAACCGCTTGAGTCTCGACGAGGTGCTGGAAACGCTGGCGAGCGCCAAAGGCGTTCTGATTGACGTCAAAGGCTCGTATCGCGGTCAGGAAAACCGGGAATTCGCCGCTGCGCTTATCCGGACGGTCCGCGAGCACGGCGCGGAGAGCAGCATTGCCATCTGCGGACAGTACTGGCCGGTGCTGGAGGATGTGCGGAGAGAGGCGCCGGACTTAGAGGTCCGCTATTCGGTGGAGCGAGTGTTCCAATGGGAGAAGTTCATGCGCCTGATGGGCGACGACGAACGCGTGAGGCGGGTCTGCATCGAGCACCGCTTTCTGAACGAGGAGCGCGCGCGATTTCTCACGGAGCAAGGTGTGGATGTCTTCTGTTGGACGGTGGACGATCCAGAAGAGGCGCGACGGCTCACGGCCGCGGGCGTCGACGGCATCATCAGCAATGACCTTGTTCTGCTTGCAGAGCTGGGTCAGGCGGTCACGCCGGGCGGTGAGGGATAAGGTGAACGGCGGTGGCCTTGAAGCTGGCCACGGCATTGGAGCCCGGCGAAAGGGCCAGCTCCTCCAATGACTGCTTCGTGATATGGGCGACGAGCGTAAAGCCGGCGTCGAGCTCCAAACGTACATAAGGCCCGGCAGGGCGCACACGCGTTACCGTGGTGCGTAGATGATTCCTCGCGCTCATAGGTAGGGCATCGGCGAGAGCGCTCACGATCACGTCTTCGGGCCGAAGGCAGACGAGGACGTCGGCGCCTGACTGGAGCTCGGTGGTCGCCTCAATCGTGTTATCGCCGACGGCGACGGAGGCCAGACCCGCCGAGAGCTGGCGGATGCGACCGGGGAGGATCGTCTCTACGCCCACGAATGAGGCGACCTCGCTGTCGACGGGTGAGGAGAAGACCTCGGCGGCTGTGCCCAACTGGCGCACATTTCCGCCCATTAGCACCGCGATGCGGTCGCCCAGCCGCAGGGCTTCTGTCCGATCGTGTGTGACGAAGACGGTGGCCACGCGTTTGGTGGTGAGAACTGCATCCAGGTCATCGATCAGGGACTCGCGCGTCGGGGCGTCGAGCGAGCTGAACGGCTCGTCTAGAAGCAAGATTTCTGGCTCTAGCACCATCGCCCTCGCCAGGCTGGTGCGCTGGGCTTCGCCGCCGGAAAGCGTGCGGGCGGAGCGGCGCCGCAGCCCGCCGATGCCAAAGCGTGCTGTCCATTCCTCGACTCGCCGTTGCCGTTCGTTGGCCGGCACACCGCGCAGGGAAAGTCCCGAACGCACGTTGCCTTCGACGCTCGTATCGAGAAGCAGCGGCTCCTGAAAAACAAGAGCCATGCGACGGCGGAACGGCAGAGGATTTCCCGAGATCGGGAGACCTCCGAAGAGGACCTTTCCGCGCGACGGCCGCTCGAGCTGGCCGATGACCCGGAGTAGCGTGCTCTTGCCCGCGCCGTTAGGCCCGACGACAGCGAGCACTTCATTGGGAACGATGTCCAGCGATGGCACCTCGAGGATGCGGTGGCGCCCGCGTTCGACAACGATATCCTCGAGCCGGAGGAGCGGGTCGCTCACGCGGGGGGCCGTCTCTGCTGGAGCACGGTGAAGAGCGTGACGAGCACTAGAATGACGCCTAGCAGGATGAATGACAGCGCGATGGCCGTCTCGAAATCGCCCTGACCGACTTCAAGAACAATTGCGGAGGTGAGGGTGCGCGTCGAGCCCTTGATATTCCCGCCCACCATGATCGTCGCGCCGACCTCCGAGATAGCGGCTCCAAATCCCGCCATCGCGGCGGCGAGAAGCGATATCCGCGCCTCCCGGAAGAGGAGGAGAGCGGCCTGCCAGCGCGACGCGCCCAGAGCCAGCACCTGAAGACGAAGGTTCGGGTTTAGTCCTTGTAGCGCTGCGGTGCTCAGGGCAGCGACCACGGGCGTGGCGATGACAGCCTGCGCGATGACGATGGCCGTACGGCTATAGAGCAGGTGGAGCT
Organism: Chloroflexota bacterium; assembly: GCA_005882985.1. Taxonomy (GTDB): domain Bacteria; phylum Chloroflexota; class Dehalococcoidia; order SM23-28-2; family RBG-16-64-32; genus CF-163. The sequence goes on along the minus strand of VBEJ01000081.1, from coordinate 9,463 downwards.
GGCCGAGCGGGCCGGTGCGCCAGAGCATGATAGAGACGAGCAGGCCGACGGCGACCGGCGGCAAGGCCATCCCGGCGTTGAAGGCGCTGAGCGCGAGCGTGCGCCCGGGCGGCGCCCTGAAGGCGAGGAACGAGGCGATGCTCAGGCCGAGGACGAGCGCAATGAGCGTAGCGCTACCGGAGACGAGCAACGACGTGAAGGTGACCTCGTATACGTAACTGTCGCCGCTGAAGATGAGGCGGAGCGCTTCTGTGACGCCATCCCAGATAAGGTCCATCGCTCGGGTGCCATTCTATTTGATTAGCCGCCGACGTTAGCGGACGGACAGCGGGCGGCGGGCTCGAAGAGGCTCTTGCCGTACTCTTCCATGCCGAAATCGGCGATTACGCACTGGCCGGCCGGCGACGTGATGAATTCGGCGAAGGCGATCGCGCCGGTAGCGTTGACGTTTTGGTGCTTGTCCGAGGCCACGCGAATTACCGAGTAGATATTCGGCTTCTCCGTATCCGTCAATAAGGCGCGTAGACCGGCCCTCTTCTCGAATACCGTGAAAGTGGAGCTGTCAACGAGTGTGTAGGCATCCTTGTCCGAGGCGACAACCAGATTCTGGCCCTGTCCTGTGCTCGACTCCTGGTACCACGGTTGCCCCTGCGGTGTAATGTCTGCCTCGCCCCAAATCGAAAGCTCTCGCAGATGGGTCCCGGACTGATCGCCGCGGCTGATGAAGAGACTCTGGCCGCCCGCGATGCGCTTGAAGGCCTCGCTCATGCTGGCGGCACCGCGCACGCCCGCCGGATCGGCTTCCGGGCCGGCGATGAGGAAGAAGTTCATCATCACCGGCCGTTTGTCCAGCCCCTCGCCATCGGCGATGAACTTGTCCTCGTCCGCGGGCGAATGCGTCATGATGACGTCGAGTTCGCCGCGCCGCGCCTTCGCGAGGACTTCGCCTGAGCCGCCGATCGATGGCTTGATGTGGTAGTCGGTCACGCCCTCGAAGGCACGTACGATCTCGTCGAGCAACCCCGTATCCTGAACGCTGGTGGTGGCGCCGAGGATCAACTCATTACGGTCGCCCCCGCACGAAGAGTCGAGAAGAGCCAGCGATGTCAGAAGGACGGCGAGCGACGCGAGACGGACCGCCATCTAACGGCGAGATGCGGAAGAAGTCGAGCCGCCGCCGGCTGCTTCGGCGATCGGAGAAGCAAGAGTGATCGCGGGTATGCAGCGCCACATGGTCGGGAACGGATGATACATGGCGCCGGCGCGGCCGGCGTTGCTGCCGCCAGCTCTTCCTCAGGCGTGTAGTGCTGCTTGCGAAGCGGCACTTCCTTCATGAAGAGCGCGATTACTACCGAAGCAGCAAGAATAAAAACGGCGAGCAGGAACGCGTCGGCGATCGCGGTGGCAAGTGAAGTCTTCACGCCTTCGATGGTCTGGCTAAAGAGGGCTTGGCCCTGGGCGCCGAACGAAGAGAACGCAGACTGCACCTGCTGGTACGCTTGCGGGTTGAGAATGAACTGAGGATCACCTAGAGCCTTCGCCAGCTCCGGGCGAGAACGGACAGACTCGGGTACGTTCGTCGCCAGGCTGTTGTGATATTGGCGCTGGATGAGCGAGAACATAATGGCGACGCCCATGGTGCCGCCTACTGACCGCAGAAACTGAATCGTCGATGTTGAAACCCCCATTACGCGATAAGGTACGGCATTCTGGACGGCGAGCATGAAGAGCGGCATGGCAGTGCCAAGCCCCATACCGAAGACAATCATGGCGATGGTTGCGTCAGTGCTCGTCGAATCGACATTCATCCGCGCGAGCAGCACGGCTCCGCCGACCATGATCGATAGTCCGACGACTCCTAGGACCTTGTATCGCCCGAGGCGCGACATGAGCTGGCCGGATATGCCGCTGGCGATCGCCATCGAAATCATCATCGGCATGGTTACGAGGCCTGAGTTCGTGGCAGAACGTCCGATCACGCCCTGAACGAAAAGCGGTATGTAGAAGAGGCTGCCCATCATCGCGACGCCGGTGATGAGGGTAATCAAGGCGGAGATGGCGAAGACCCGGTTGCGGAACAACGATATGGGTAGCAGGGGTTCTTCGGTGCGCAGTTCGGCGTATGTGAAGACGACAAGGCCCAGCGCGGCCCAGCCGAAGAAGCCGATCACCTGCGGGGAGAGCCAGTCGTAGCGGCTACCGGCCCATGAGAACGCGAGGAGCAGCGGGACCACGGTGGCCAACAGCAGTACGATTCCACGATAATCCAGCCGGGGCTTCACCGGAGGCTTGATATTCGGCATCCCGACTAGGAGGACGGTGAGTGCCAGGGCGCCCAGGGGCAGGTTGACGTAGAAGATCCAGCGCCAGTGCACATGGTCGGTCAGGGTCCCGCCGATGAGCGGGCCGATCACACTTGCCGAGGCGAACACGCCCGACATCAGGCCGACCCAGCGGCCCCGCTCTGCCGGCGTAAAGACGTCTCCGAGGATGGCGAAGGCGATGCCCATGATCATTCCTGCGCCCAAGCCTTGAATGACGCGGAAGGCGATCAGTTGCTCGACGTTCTGGGATGACCCGCAAAGTGCGGAGCCGAGGATAAGGATGAAGATCCCTGCCATGTAGAATGGCTTGCGGCCGTAGATGTCCGTCAACTTTCCCACGACGGGAACGGTGGCAGTGGAGGCTAGCAAGAACCCCGTGCCGACCCAGCTGTACAGCCCGAAGCCGCCCAGATCAGCGATGATGCGGGGCATCGATGTGCCCACAATCGTCTGGTCCATGGCCGCCGTAAACATGCCGAGCATGGTGCCTGCCATGACGATGACCTTCGTGCGGGTAGCCATGTTGGCGATGGGTCCGAACGCGGGGGCGGGGGCCGGCATTATGCGACCGCCTCCTTGGTCTTCTCTTCAACCTCCGCTGTCTCAAAGGCGGCCGAGAGATCGCGCAGTGCCAGCACGACCCGCTCAAGCTCCAAAGGACTCAGGCGGGCGAGGATGCGGTCCATGCGCGCGCGGCCGAAACGCTCCATTTCCTCGATAATCCTTCGCGCCTCGGCCGTAAGGTGATGGCGCACGAGCCTGCGGTCGTTGCAGTCCGTCTCGCGGCGCACGAGGTCATGACGCACCAGCCGGTCCATGATTCGCGTCAGCGTCGAAGGGGTAACGCCCAACTGATCGGCGATAGCGCCTGCGGAGAGTCCATCTGCCGGGCGCAGCAAGAAGAGGAGGCGAAGCTGGGTCATGGTCAGGCCGAGATCAGCCCAGGCTTCCAGGCGGCCGGGGTCGGAGCGGGCCACCAGCTTTCCAAACAGCCGGAAGGCCTCGTCTCGTGTTGTGTCAGATATTTGCATTCTGTACAACCTTTGCGGAATCGTTAAGAGTTTATCACGACTGGGCTCTGGTTCGTGGGTTCTATGCGAGGGGGTACGATATGGAGCATGGAGAACGAGTTCGCCCCGGCGACCGAAAACCAGGCCCTCAAGGAACGCATCATCGCGCGGATTCGGGATGAAGGGCCGATCACGTTTCGCGATTTCATGGCGATGGCGCTTTACGAACCGCGTCTCGGGTACTACTGCTCTGGACGCGAGACGATGGGACGAGACGGGGACTACCTGACGAGCCCCGAAGTCAGCCCGATATTCAGCGCGATGGTCGGGCGACAGCTGCGCGAGATGTGGCAGGTGATGGGCGCGCCCGATCGGTGGAATATCGCCGAAGCCGGCGCGGGCAACGGCACGCTCTGCCGCGATGTTCTGCGGTGGGCGCACCGTGGGGCGCTCGAGTTCTTCGAAGCGATCAGGTACTTGATCGTCGAGCCGATTCCTAGCGTTGAAGCACGCCAGCGCGAGCGCCTTCAGGCGGACGCGCTCGAGTCGAAGGTGTGCTGGTTGAATGAGATGCCGGATGTGGTCGAGGGATGCGTGGTAAGCAACGAGCTTCTCGACAGCATGCCTGTGCGTCGAGTGCGAATTGATGACGGCGAGCTGCGAGAGATCTTCGTCGACCGGGATGAGAAACAGTTCCGGGAAGAGGTGCAGGAGTCTTCAACGCCGGAAATTGGACGGTACTTCGAACGCCTCGGCCTTCTCCCGGGCGAAGGTTGCACGTCAGAGGTCAATCTGGCGGCCGTCGAGTGGATGTCGCGCACGGGTGCGGCGCTGCGCAGCGGCTTCGTGCTGACCTTCGATTACGGATACGAGGCGGAGGAGCTATATACGCCGTGGCGCAAGGACGGTACGCTCCTCTGCTTCTACAAGCACAATCCGAGCAACAACCCGTACGCCCGGATTGGGCGGCAGGACATGACGAGCCATGTGGACTTTACGAGCCTGAGGTATGCGGGCGAGATGGCCGGGCTTAAAACTCTGGGACTGGTGACCCAGTCGGAGTTTCTCACGAACCTCGGGATCGGGGAGGCCTTGCCTGGCCATAACGATAAGCTAAGCCTCGAGGAACGTTTGGCGCGCCGGCGGGGTGTATCGGAACTCGTCGACCCGGCCGGCCTCGGGCGGATCAAGGTACTCGTGCAAACGAAAGGTATCGATGTTTCGCATCTGATCGGCTTAGGCTTGAGCGACTGATGCCCGAAGCCGGAGACCAGGCGCCTGGCTTCACGCTGCCGACGACGGACGGCGAGATCAAGCTAAGCGAGCTGACGGCGCGCGGGAAGGTCCTGCTCGCTTTCTACTACGAGGATGCGACGCCGCTGTGCTCGAACGAGATCTCGATGCTCAAGGACGACTACGAGGTCGTGCGGGAGCTGGGCGCGGAAGTGGTGGCCATTAGCGCGGATAGTATCGATTCCCACCGGGCGTTCGCAGAACGGCTCGGCGGCGTGCCGTTCGCGCTCACCAGCGACGTGAAGCTGGACGCGGCGAAGGCCTACGACGTTGTTGATGACAGCGGCAAACGCTCGAGGCGAGCGGTGTTCGTCCTGGAGCAGGGTGGGCGGATCGCGCACGTCGAGCGCTGGTTCCAGCCGGGGAACCCGGGACAGTACGAGGCGGTCTTCCGGGCTTTGGGGTTGGAGGCTTAACGCGATCTAGCGCGTCCCGGCGAGTGACAGCTGCTGGAGCGCCCACTTCGCCGACTCCAGCGCAGTGTCCGCCGGGATCAGCGGCACGACCTCCCAGTTCATGTACCCCGCGACCGGTAGCCGTGTGAGGAGATCCGAGAGCTCTTCGTTCGAATCGACATCGACGATTACGCACCCCGCCCTCTGGCCGATCATCGCGCCGCCGGCCAGCACCTTGCCGTTGTTTTCGAGCTGCTTAATCAGCTGCCAGGTCGATGCCACCATGCCAAGCCACTTCTCGACGGGCAGGGACTCCTGTTCGCGCAGTTCGCCTTTGATGTAGAAGAGCATCGCTCTTACCTCCTCCCAGAGACGGTTCGGATTATAAAGCGGAAATGGGAAAGGCGAAATGGGAAATGGGCCAGCAGCCACCCTAGTGTCCAGCGGTGCTTGATAGCTGAAGGCAGGTGGCTGTTATAGAATGTGCTTCGCATTCGGAAGGACGGTCGCTTGCGCACATTTGAATACCACGCCCCAACCAGCCTGAACGAGGCCATTTCGCTGCTCCAAGAGCACGGCGAGGCTGCGCGCCCGCTCGCCGGCGGGACAGATCTCGTCGTGCAGATGAAGGAGAAGGCGACCAAGTTCGCCGCGCCCTCACACATCGTCAGCCTGCTCCGAGTCCCGGAGCTTAGCGGCGTTTCCTTCAGCGAGAGCGAAGGGCTGCGCATCGGTGCCGGCGCCACGATGTCGCAGGTCGCCGACTCGCCGATCATTCGAGAGCGCTATCGGGCGATCGCCGAGGGGGCTGCCCTCGTCGGCTCGATCCAGACGATGAATATGGCGACTGTTGGAGGTAATCTCTGCAATGCAGCGCCGTCGGCAGACATCGCGCCGCCGCTCCTCGCCTTCGAGGCCGAGGCAGTGATCGTTGGTCCTTCGGGACGACGCAAGCTGGCGCTTGAGGAGTTCTTCCTCGGCCCCGGAAAGACAGCGTTGGCCGCGGACGAGCTGCTGGCGGAGGTGCGCGTTCCGTTACCTCCGCCGGGCATGGGGAGCGCGTACGACCGGCACACGCCACGAAAGCAGATGGACATCGCGGTCGTCGGCGTGGCCGCCGCGCTGACGATGGCCGGAGAGCGCATCGAGAGGGCGCGGGTGGCGCTCGGCGCTGTCGCGCCGACTCCGGTGCGCGCACCGCAGGCGGAAGCGGCGCTCGAAGGCCAGGCGCCCTCGGATGAGCTGTTCGCGCGGGCGGCCGACGTGTCTGCTGCGGAATGCAGCCCGATCGCGGACTTACGCGGGTCGGCGGAGTTCAGGCGGCACATCGTGCGCGTGATGACAAAACGGATGCTGCGGGAAGCACTGGATCGCGCACGGAGCGGATAAGAGATGCCCAAGCAACTCATCACCCTCATCGTCAACGGCAGGCGCACCGAAGTGGCCGTCGAGCCGCGCTGGACGCTGCTCGAAATGGTGCGCGAGGAGCTGCGCCTGAGCGGCTCAAAAGAAGGCTGCGGCACGGGCGACTGTGGCGCCTGCTCGATGATCGTGGACGGTCGGCTCGTCACCTCTTGTTTGATGCTCGCCACCCAAGTCGATGGGCGCGACGTTGTGACCATCGAAGGGCTCGCAAAGAACGGACGGCTCCACCCCGTTCAGCAGGCATTTATCGATACGGGCGGCGTGCAGTGCGGCTTCTGCACCCCGGGCATGATCATGGCCGCGAAGTCGCTCCTGGATCGCACCCCATCGCCGACGCTGGAAGAGGTGCGCGAAGGTCTTGCCGGAAACCTCTGCCGCTGCACGGGCTACGCGAAAATCTACGAGGCCGTGATGCACGCGGCGAACGCTGGGAAGTAGGAGGAGAGGCGAATATGGCGCAAGAGACGGAAGTCCGCGAAGAAGAGATGCAGCGCGAATACCGCAACGTCGGCAAGCCCGTCACACGCATTGAAGGGGCGGGTAAGGTGACCGGCGAGACCATCTACGCCGACGACATGCAGCTTCCGCGCATGCTGCACGCGAAAGTGCTTGGCTCGCCATATGCCCACGCTCGCATCAAATCAATAGACGGAAGTGCCGCTCGCCAGCACCCGGGGGTCGAGGCGGTGTTCACGCCGGCCGACCTGCCGGAGTACAAGAAGAACTTCTCCAACCGGCGCGGCGTGATCTTCCCCGACGAGGAGGTGCTCTTCTACGGCCAGCCGGTCGCCGCCGTTCTCGCCAGCGACCCGCACGTTGCCGAAGAAGCGCTCGCGCTGATTAAGGTCGAGTACGAGGCGCTGCCACCGGTGGTCGACCCGATTACCGCTATGGAGGAAAGCTCGCCGCTGGTGCGGTCGCCGCTGGGCGATGTCGACAGGTCGGAGGAGCGCGGGCACGTTACGGTCGGCGTCGAGCAGGAGGAGGCCGAAGGTAAGCCAAGCAACATCGCCTCGCAGATGAACTTCAAGCGCGGCGATGTCGAGGCCGGCTTCGAACAGGCCGATGTGGTCGTCGAGCACACCTGGCGGTCCGCTGTCGTCCATCAGAGCTACATCGAGCCGCACTCGACTGTGGCCGACTACGATGCGTCGGGCGAGCTTTCGGTCTGGACGAGCACTCAGGCGCCTTTCTACATCCGCGACGAGTTGTCGCAGACGCTCGGGCTGCCCGAGAACAAGATCCGCGTGACAGCCACAGAGGTCGGCGGCGGCTTTGGGGGCAAGATCTACCTCCAGGAGCTGATGGTCGCCGCGCTCGCGATGGCCGTACGACGGCCCGTGAAGTACATCATGAGCCGCAAGGAGGACATGCTCGCCGCCACTCCCGCCCCGCAGGCAGTCATCGATCTCAAGACGAGTATGACGCGGGACGGGAAGCTGACCGCACTCAAGTCGCGCGTCGTGTACGATTCCGGCGCCTTCCCCGGAGCGCCGATGCTGCCGGGCTGTCTGCTCGTCGGTGGCTACTACAAGTGCGAGAACCTCGACATCCAGGGTTATGAGGTGCTGACGAACAAGGTCAGCGTCGGTGCGTTGAGGGCGCCCGGGGCGCACAACGTGACCTTCGCCATCGAGAGTCACATGGACATGATGGCCCGCGAGCTTGGCCTCGATCCCATCGAGGTGCGGCTGAAGAACGCCGTAGAGGAGGGGGATCCGCTGCCGAGTGGCCAGCCTTACCCACGCATCGGCCTAAAGCAGTGCCTCGAGGCGATTGCGGAGAGCGAGGTCTGGGGAAGAAGGAACAGGGAGCGAGGAACAGGGAACAGGGGGGTTGGCTTGGCTGTCGGCGGCTGGCTGGGCGGGCTTCAGCCGGCCAGCGCAATCGTCTGCCTGAACAGCGACGGCACGATCAACGTGACGGTCGGCTCGGCGGACATCACCGGCACGAACACATCGTTTGCTCAGATCACGGCGGAGGTGCTGAACGTCCCGTTGGAGATGGTGAACGTAACGACTGGCGACACTCGCACCGCCCCGTACGCGGGCATGAGCGCAGGCAGCAAGACAACGTACACCGTCGGCCGTGCGGTCAAGCTGGCCGCGGAGGACGCCCGGCAGCAGATGCTCGAGATCGCGGCCAAGCGATTCGAGGCGGCGCCGAAGGAGCTGGAGATGGCGGACGGTGTCGTGCGGCTCAACGGATCGGACGAGAAGACGCTGACTTTCCAGCGGCTCGGCCGGCTGAGCACGAACTTCGCCGCACCCTTCCCGGCGGTCGTAGGGCGGGGAGCCATTACGACGCGAAAGATGGCGCCGGGCTTCACGGCACAGGCGGCGGAGGTCGAGGTGGACACGGACACGGGTGAGGTGACGGTGCTTGGCTTCGCCGTCGCGCAGGACGCCGGCTTCGCGATCAATCCGCTCTCGGTCGAGGGTCAGATGCAGGGCGGCGCCAGCCAGGGGCTCGGCATCGCGCTGTCCGAAGAGATGATGTACGACAGCGAGGGGCGGCTGCTGAACGGTAACCTGCTCGACTACCGGATGCCGACGACGCGCGACCTGCCGCCGATCGAGGCGATCATCGTCGAAGTGCCTTCAGAGGAGGGGCCGTACGGCGCCCGGATCGTTGGCGAGCCGTCGATCGTCGCCGGCGCGGCGGCAGTCGGCAATGCCATCGCGGACGCAATCGGCGTCCACTTGACGGACGCGCCGTTCACGCCGGAGCGGGTGCTACGGGCGTTGGGGAAACTTTAGTGGCCAAAGTAACATCCCTCCTCTTCATCGTACCCGTGCGGGATCTGGAGAAGGCAGTACGCTTCTACGGTGATGCGTTCGAGTTGAAAGAGGTCTTCCGGAACGAACAGATCGTGTTCATGGGCATCCCCGGAACTGACACTGCCGTCGGAGTCCTGCGTGACGCCGCGGCGGCCGGCAGCGGGCCTCAGAACGTCGGCTTTCATATCGATCACGCCATAAAGCTTGAAGACGCGATCGCTGACGTGGAGCGCGCC
>VBEJ01000080.1 GCA_005882985.1 Chloroflexota bacterium | reverse complement strand
TCTGAAAAGGGGAAGGGGCCGACATCGGGCCATCCGTAGTTCCCCCCCGCCTCGACGATAATCACCCCCTCGCAGGTGACTCCCGCGTTATCAGTCCCGTAGAGGCGCCCGCTTGCCGGGCGGAAAGTGAAGTTGAACGCCCCTCGGAACCCATAAGCGTAGATTCGCGGGTCGGCAGTTGGATCGTTGACAAATGGGTTATCGGGCGGCGCTCGGCCATCTGCCTTGTTGACGCGCAACATTTTTCCTATCGGCGTGCTGAGGTCCTGCGGCAGATGCTTTCCTTGTGGACCCGTGTCCTGCGCCCGGTCGTAGTCGCCCAGAGTGAAGTAGAGATGGCCATCCGGTCCAAAATGAAGACTGCCGTTAGCGTTAAACACTCGCTCCGGGTTTACCGCTGGCAAGTCATTTATTAGTACGATCATATCCGTGCCTTTATTGTTCGAGTCCGTAAACCGCGCCAAGACGGGCTTACCTCCAGGCGGCGGGCCGGGAGCGAGCAGCTGGCTGTAAAGCACGTATACGTAGTGGTTGGTCGCGAAGTCGGGGTCCAGCGCCAGACCCGTCAGTCCCATTGCAACGGTAGACGCCACGTTGACATGTGCGAAAGGCTCCGGCAGGACCTCACCGGTCGCAGTCCGGACGCGAATATCCCCCGTCCAGTGTTCTGCGTAGAAGAGGCGGCCATCGGGGGCGAATTCCATGGCGTCCACATTGCCCGCCGATGTGATCACTTCAGAAGTTAGACCAAAAGGATTTGGCTCCTCCTTCTTGTCATCGCCCGCACACGCGGCGTTAATGACGACCAAGAGAAGAGTAAAAAGCCCAATAAGCGCGGACCGTCGGGTCATAGCGCGATGATATACAAACATCTCACGAGGCGGCAACGCGGAGTGCCTGCCAATTAGAATTGCGAGGTATAAGGGCCTGGCAGGTCGAAGCACCGCGCATCGACGACCGGCCGCTGTCGTTGAGCGGCGCTACTTCTTGAGGATGATGACAGACGTAGAGGACAGGTAGCGCAGCGGTGGTACGAACCGGAGAAGAAAGCTATCGATTCTCTTGAGGACACCGATGAGCCGTCGATACTTTTCGCCTTCTACTAAGATCTGTCGCCAGTAGCGCACCTTGGATGGATGGTAGCGCTTGATGAAGAAAAAGTCGAGATAGACAAGCAGAGCGATCAGCCAGAACTCTCTATGCTCGGCTCGGGAGAACTTCTTGAAGTAACGGCGGAGATCGCGAAAACGAAAGGGCTTCTCTGTTTCGGTCCTCGTCTCCTTTGCCAATAAGCGATAGACCCAAAGCATCGGGTTATACGCCAGCGGCTCTGAGAAGACGGCGATGCCGCCCTTCTTGAGTACCCTGTAAATCTCAGAAGAGGCGTGTTCGAGATCGATGTGGTGAAGAGCACCGTATCCGTAAATGATGTCGAAGGAGTCATCTTCATACTCCAATGCCTCGGCTCGCATCTTTTTGGCAACAACTTTCACGTCATATTTACCTGCCAACTGCTCAGCCAGTGAGACCATGCCCTGCGAAATATCCATAGCGGCCACGTCGGCCCCCTTGAGCGCAAAGAAGACGGCTGCTTCCCCGACCCCGCAGGCCATGTCAAGAATCCTCTTGCCCTTTAAGTCGCCGAGCCTCTTGAGAATAAACTCGTTGTCCAGAGCAGTCGGTGCCTCGAACATCTCACGCACCAGCAGCTCATCTACGTGGAGTTCTTGCGCCCAACGATCATGGTAGTCTTCTTCAACCTCACCGCGTTGGGCAAGCCTCTCCGGCAGGTTGGCTTTGAGCGAAGAGTCCGCCATTCGTTGATCCCTCCTCGGTCCAGTTCTCACTTGGTGGCGACGCAGCCTATCGAACTGCCGATTGGCAGGTCAGACTGCGCCAGCCAGTCTGCTTCTCTCTTGACGATCCAGCTCAGCACTTTGTTGATTGGGGAAGGGACAAGTACATAATCCATCGTCCTGCTCGGGTTGCGCTGCAGTAGATATCCGACCTTCACCAACAGGAAGAGCGGGAGGAACAACGGCAGGTTGATGTACGTTGCACGGCGTATCCGGAACCCCGCTTGGCGTACTTTCTTCTTCACCTCTCGCAGCGTGTAACGCCGGAGATGGTGCGCGGTATCATCGCGCCGGCTCCAGAGGAACTGGAAAGCCGGTACTGTGAAGATGGCCACTCCACCGGGCTTGCACACACGCTTGATCTCTTGAAGAGCGCTCACGTCGTCATCGATATGTTCCAGTACGTCGATACTGATCACGACATCGAACTGCTCATCGCGATAGGGGAGAAGGGCGCCGTCAGCCGCGCAGACGGTATCGATTCCTTTCTCGACACAACGGCCCAGGGCGAGAGGCGAGATGTCCATGCCGACGACCAGCCCGCGGCCCTCCAGCTCCTTTATTGTCGCCCCGGTGCCGCAGCCTATTTCGAGGATGGACTCGGTACTGCCATTGTTGCCGTAGCGGTTGACCAAAGATGCGACCAAGGCGCGCCGGCCTACCTCCCACCACCAGTTATCTAGGCCGATAACGTCGTAGACAAACTCTTCCATATGCCCTCAGACAAAGCCAAGCCCTAAGCGAAAAAAGGCCGCACCCCGATTATGTTGAAATGTGGACTTTCATCGTAATCGACCGTATTGCAAACGTCAATACTCGCTAGATTGACGCCGCAAAGCTACCCGTTCCTTCCGACTAACTCGGGCTCGGGACGGGAGTAGGCGTTGGCGCAATTGACTTCCGAATCTCGGTCAAGTTCGCATAGTAGAGAAGACCGTCCGGCCCAGCCGTCACATCGAGCCAGCAGTCTCGGGCGATCACGTCGTTTGCTGTTATGGCGTCTAGGTTAGGTTGAGCTAGAAGCAAACGGTGCAGCTGCTGCGTCCGGATCTCGCAATACACCAGTGAGTCTCCAAGCACTTCGTACTTCTTCGCAGAGATGAACTCGATCCCGCTCGCGCCGACCGACGAATCGAAATCTGCAGGTTTGTAGTCTTTTCGAGCCAGGTAGCCAATCGGCAGGCTGGCATCGACCACGCTACAGTCGGAGTTTCGCTTGTCTGGCCACCCGTAATTTCCGCCGGCCTGGACGATATAGAGACCCTCGCAGTTCACACCACTGTTATCAAAGGCATAGAGCCGATGTGTCTGAGGATGGAACGTAAAATTAATTGCACCCCGGAAGCCATACGCGTATATCCTATGATCCGCCGCAGGGTCGTTCACGAACGGGTTGTCCGCCGCTGGGGAACCGTCGGCCTTGTTGACCCGAAGCATCTTACCGATTGGCGAACCCAGGTCCTGAGGGAGCTTTTTTCCGGTAGGGCCTGCCTCCTGAGCCCGGTCGTAGTCGCCGAGGGTGAAGTAGAGAAGACCGTCCGGGCCGAAATTGAGGCTTCCGTTTGCGTTGAAGACCCGCTCCGGATTGACTTTTGGCAGGTCATTGATAAGTACCGTCATTTCCGTGCCCACGTTGTTCGCCTCCGTAAAGCGGGCCAGCACAGGCTTGCCGTCAGGAGGGGGCCCGGGAGCAAGCAATTCGCTGTAGAGAACATAGACGTAATGGTTGTTCGCGAAGTCGGGGTCCAACGCAAGCCCGGTCAGCCCCAGCGCCACGGTCGCTGCCACATTAATGTGGGCGAACGGGTCCGGCAGTATTTGACCCTGCGCGGTTCGAACCCGAATATCGCCGGTCCAGTGTTCGGCGTAGAAGAGGCGACCGTCCGGCGCGAACTCCATAGCATCGACATTGCCAGCGGGCGTGACAACCTCGGAAGTCACCCCGAAGCGATTCCCCTCCTCCTGTTTATCGCCACCCCCTCCGCACGCCGCAATGATCAGGAGCAGGCAACCAAGTGTCACAGTCCGAACGAACAAAATGCACTTCATATTGAGAAAGAATATACCCCATTTGGGGGTTTCAAGGGCAGAACACTGCAGAGCCGCTCCTGTCGCTGGGGACCGCAATCGTCCAGGACAGGTGGATTGTTCCCAAGCGGGCGTCGTGCCGAGCGGGCCCTATCCGCGGGCGGGCAAGTCCGCTGTGGCATCATTACGACCCCTGGTAGTTCCGAAAGCCGTCCAACCGGCCCGCGCAATGAGGCTCCCCGCGAAGATTATGAATATTGCCCAGGCGGCTAACGACCAGTAGTTCGCCAACTTCCGGATCGCTGTATCTTCCAATTTCAACTCCACGCTATGGGAGCCGCGAGGGAGATCGAACGAGACTGTGGCAAGAGGGTTGGCATGGTCGTGGGGAATCGTCGTGCCGTCTAGGCTTACCTGCCAGTTGGGGAAGTCCGCGACGGAAGTCTGCAATCTTGCACCACTGGTACTGTTTGCAGCGAAGGCAAGGCTGGCACTACCCTGTTCGATCTGAGTGATATCCGCGTCACCGGCGATCACTTGCACTTTCGCTGGCGCTGGTTCTCCTGGCACGGCTGTCGCATCCTGCGGCTGCGTTATTACCCACAGGTCGCTTCTAGGCCCCACCGCCCATGCGGCGCCGTCAAATGGCCCAAATTCGCGCTCACCTGCCCGGAAATACTCCAGGTTCAGCGCGACGACCGCCACGACAAGCGTGACGGATAACAGCAAGGCGAAGCGCGGACGCGCTCTCAACAGAGCGACGGCGGCTCCTGCGAGGAAGGACGAAGTAAGAGTCGCCATGAGGAGAAATCGAAATGGGAATAGCTCCCATTGCAGCAGAGAAAGTCTCCGCCAAAGAAAATCTGAGCTGGAATGCATGATGAAAGCAGAGGCCCAAAAGAAGGCGAAACAAACGGCAGCTGCCCAGAAGGCGGCACGTTTCCGCCACAGGAATGGTGCGAGAAATACGAATACAGCTGCCAAGGCCCAGTGAAGCCAACCGATCTGAAACGACAGCCCGTCTCCGGGGCCAGGCACCGATATCCCATAACCCCAAAACCGGCTGAGGAATAGTTGGTTGAGTGTGGGAAAGTGTGCGGCGTAAGCGTAGTAGCCGCCCTTGGCCCTCTCCAAGTGCACGAGGTCCTGCTCGAGCAAGGCGGGCACGGTGAAAAAGGCCGCTAGCGAGAACGCGGCCACACCTGCGATAGCAAGGCGAACTAGTCTTTCCCACTCTTTGGTCACCATTAGAAAGGCGCTCACCCAGACCAGCGCCAGTGGAAAAAGCATTAGCACGAGCAAGTTATGCGTCAAAAGCAGCGCGGTGGTGCAGAGGATCAACAGCAGGACATTGACTGCCTTGCCGTCCTTAATAACTATGTAGGACGCCCACAAGACCGCCGGAAAAAGGGCCATGGCCCAATGCTCACCCGGGTCGCCTTGTACGTACACCAAGGAAGCGTGCCAGGGGGCATAGGTGTAGAAAGTGGCCGCCACCAAGCCGCCCCGATTCCCCCAGAACTCCCTTGCCAGCAAAAACATAAACAGCCCTGAAAGAATGAACGCAATGACGTGCAGGACATGGATCGTCTCGAAGATCCCTACGCCGCTGAGGTGTATTAACTCACCTACATAGGAAGGAAGGGGCCCCCAGTAGTCGAATGCGGGCACGCCGTAACCTTGCCCCACATCCGGGGTCCAGCGGCACGGCAGTTGTCCGTCATCGAAGCAGCGGTCCATTTCATAAAGAAGGGCCGGAGCCATAGGGCCATCTAAGCCTTTGACGTAACCGGGCGACGTCAGCGGCTGCCAAACGGGCACGGTCAGCAGGAAGACTCCCATAAGAGCAAGAGCTAGGCGGGCACGGGGCTGCCACAAAAGCCGCAGGTTAGAGGCTGCTACAGCCAAGAGATCGGCTGATGGCCGAGTTTCAGGTTGGTGTTCTGGGCTGTCCGCGGGTTTCATACTATGTTCGCCGTCTAACAATCAGCGCGTCTCAAATTCCGCCACGCCCTGAGCAGACCTGACGTAAGGCCGGATCAGGCGACGGCCTACATGTCCAAGGTAGAACCCCGCGTGTCTGTGCAATGATGAGCCTCGCAAGAAGCGCGTATGAAGGAATCGGCCTTGATATTCGCGAAAAAAGTGTATACCTCTCTGTCCGCCTATGGCGCAACATAATGTCGACTATTTTAGGCACCCCCGACATGCGAACGGTGTTGGCTGCGCAAACGAGGCGCCCTACGTTCTCGCCCGTAGAGGTGAAAGCAGCGCTGTGGGATACTCAAGGGAAACGCCAAGTCACGGGACGCGAAGTTGCACACGGAACAGACAATTGGGACAGCCGAGAAGCAGGCCAGAACGCCTGCGATCTTGGACTCCGCGCTCGGTCGACTCAATGAAGCGCTCGCGAAAGGCCTCGGCCGCTGGATCGTGGCGCTTGTACTCTTCTCCGTTGCCGCGGTCGTCCAAACGTGGCCGCTAGTCCTGCACGCCTCGACAAGCATCATCGACACTCCGGAGCAGCAGGGAGACACCGGCTACTATCTCTGGAACCTTTGGTGGATAAAGCACGCGCTGGTCGACTTGCATACCAATCCTTTTCATGCCGGCGTGGTTTTCTCCCCGCAGGGCACCGACCTCTACCTTGGAGGTGTGGTCCTGGTCAGCGGCCTCTTGTTTATTCCCATAAATCTCGTATCGGGGAATTTCATCCTCTCGGTCAACGTCCTCTCCCTAGTCCTATTCGTCCTTTCCGGCCTCACCATGTATGCCCTGAGCTTTCGCATCACCCGGAATCACGCGGCGGCCCTTGTCGCGGGATTCATCTTCGCCTTTGCTCCCTTCACCGTCATTCACTCCCAGGGCGGTGAGTGGAATCACTCGGCCACGTTTCTTCTCCCTCTCTTCCCGCTATTTCTTCTCAGGTTCATGGAGAGTTTCCGCCTTCGAGAGGCCGTCGCGGCCGGGGTCACCCTGGCTCTCATCATCTACAACTGGCTCGAGTACGGGACGGACGCGGCCCTTTTCGCAGCCATCTTCGTGCTCTACTGGTCCGTTATCTTTCTCCGTCGAGACGATTGGCCGAACCTAAGAGCCCTGTGGCGCGGTTTCGGCGTAGTGTCCCTTGTATCGTTTGTCCTAAGTTCTCCATTAATATTCCAGGCGTTCAGGACCCTCTATAGCGGCGACATCTCAGCGAGGGGTGGGGCCGAGTTCTACTCGGCCGATTTGCTCACGTACATCACTCCCAGCCCGCTCTGGGGGCCCGGCAACGTACCGGGAGACCCGTATGGGACTCATCTGCCGATCGGCGCGATCGAGAATACAGCCTATTTGGGTATCGTGCCCCTAATCCTGGCCGGGTTTTCGTTACTCACCATTCGGCGGACCCCCCATAGCGTGGCCTTCTGGGGCATCGTCTTGCTGACCTTCGCCACGCTTGCGCTCGGGCCTTACCTCTACGTGGGCGGCTCGAAGACGGCTTCTCTCTTCGGTCTTTCCTTCTCGGTTCCCATGCCTTACCAGCTCTATGACAAGCTCCCGGTCTTTGGGTCGAGACGGTTTACGGCTCGCATGATCGTGTTCGGCATGATAGGCCTCAGCGTTCTTGCGGCCGTCGGGCTCGATTCACTGATGTCATGGCTGCGGACGAGAGCTGACCGGCCCCTCGGGCGCGCCGCGGTAGCCGTCGCCGCCTCGCTGTCGGTCGCGGCCGCCTCGTGTATCGCCGCTAGTGAGTACGGCGCGGAATCGGATTGGGTGGTCGTGGTCGGGGTAGCGACGGCGCTTGTAGTGGGGGCCGCGATCTGCCTCACGCGGCTCGCCCCGCAGATGTGGCACGTTGGAAGCGCCGGTGGCGCGTTGGCGGGATTGGTGGCGGTTCTTGTTCTGGGCCTCGTTGTCTTCGATTATTGGAACCCGCCCGCACAGGTGTCCGAGGTGAGACAACCAGAAATCCTCAAAAAGATCGCCGATGAACCCGGCGACTTCGTGGTCCTTGACGCGCCGCTTGGCCGCCAGGATGGCTATACCGCCGCGGGAGACTCCAACGGCGGCTGGCTGGCCACCTACTACCAGTGGATGCACGGCAAGCGCACTGTCGGTGGTTACGTGCCACGGTCGGACGATCTGAAATGGATCATGGATACCCCGGGCTTTCACTATTTGGCCTGTCGCTGCTCGGATTATCCTTACCCGGGCTATAGGACTCCCGACGTGAGCGCTGTTTTGCGAAATTTTGGTGTGAAGTATGTCCTGCTCCATAAACGTGGCCCCAACGGCCAGGGACTGCTGTTCATAGGTGACGCCGAACTGGCGATCTATGACGCTTATCTGCGTGGGATGCTCAACTTCGAGCCGGTCTACTCAGACGATATCCTCGCCGTCTACAAGAACCGCGATCCTAGCGTAGGCTCCGTCAAACCCGATTGACGAACGCCGGATGCGTCGTCGCCCGAGCGCTACCCTAGCCGTCGAACCGATACACCGAAAGACCTGGGTCCGAATAGACTGATTTCATCTTCAAGATGTTGCCCAGATAGTTGTCCAGCGCCTGAATTTCTGGGTCGCCGACGAAAAAGAGCGGCATTCCGTCAGGGCCGATCCTGTGTACCGCGACGTAACGGATCTTATTGTCCTTGAAGGTCTTCTTCACTAGCTCGACGTTTGCATCATTGCCCTGCGGCTGGTTGCTGCCACAAGTCGTCGGGCAGGCCAGGAAGTGAAGCCCGGGCTGCTCGAGGAACCAGGCGAAGCCTTCCGTCCTCGTCCGCGAAATGTAACCGCCGATTGCCTGTTTACCGTGGATCGTCTGGTAGTAGCTATCAGTCGCTCCTCCCGCCGGATGGCCGGATATTGTGAATCCATTCCTCCGGCCAAGAGGCGCGTGCACCACCGTGAAGTCACCGTCCTCTGCGCCGATCTCGCGGAAAATCTCCGGCGTGTAATGCTTGCTGACGTAGACGGGTGGGTTCCAGTATTCGAGCCAAACGACACCGAGGACAACTAGCGCCAGAGCCGGCGCCACTACCACCGCCAGCCGCCGCCAGCGCCTTCTCAGCGTGCTCATTATGAGGTCGAGACCGATGCCGGCAAGGATGCTAAGCGCCAACATGGCGAAAACGACCATGCGCACCGGCACCCTTCGATTACCCACAAGGGGGAGACGATCGAAGATTTGATATGGCATAGGGACAGAGAAAGATAGGCCGAAGAGGGAGTGATGCCGCGAATCGTCGATGTATAAATACGGGCCCAGGGAAAGTATGAGGAACGTAAAGAAGGTAATGACCCATATAAGCGCCCGATGCGGGTTCCTTCGTAACGTAAAGAGGCTCACTGTTGCCAGCAGTAGGGGCATACCGCCCATATAGGCAGTATTCTCGATGCTGCCCACGGGAAGGTGATTTGGGTTCGGGCCGCCTGCCAGCGGCGCCGTTCCCGGGCCCCAAAGCGGACTTGGCGTTATGAACGTCAGCACATCGGCCGAGAAGACCTCGTCTCCTGATGGCAACACATAGTCCTTGTCCTGAACGTCCCTGATCGTCCCCAACAGGACCGGACCGGATAACACGAACCAGACCACTGCTATGACGACGCCTCCGAGCCACAGCCGTCTGAGTGCCTCGCGGTTCGCCCTACGCAAATAGACGATTGTCCAGTAGACAAAGAAGATCCCCATGAAGAGCGTCGCGTCGACCGCAAACTCGATCCAGTTGAGCGTTAATATCGCCCAGAAGAACCCGGTTACCGCTGCGTCGAGGACGCGGCCGGAATCTCTAAACCGCAGTAAAAACAGCATGAAGAACGGGATCGGCCATATTCCGACAATGTTCCAATGTCCGCCAAGACGCATCATCATGAATGGCGAGAGCGCGAAAATAAAGCCTGACAGCAGCCCGGCAAAGTGATTGCCGGTGACTCTGTAAGAGAGCGCGTACGTACCGAGGCCCGCCAGCACAAAGCTGAGGAGCGCCACGAGGTTCCAGGAAAGGATCAAGTTGCCCGTGATCACCTGGAAGGGGATAGAGAGAATGCCGGTTATCAGGATCTGCCCGGATAGGTACAGGTCCGCACCCTGGGGATATAACAGCAAGTCAGTGTGATACGGATTCTGGAGTCCCAGCACCGAATGCTTTACCCACCACAGGTCCCACAAGAACGCCCAGGCGTCGAAGGGAAAAAACCACCACGTGTTGATGCTATCGCTGGCGTGCTTAGCCAGCGGCCAAGTCTGAATTATGGTCGCGATCGCGAAAAAAAGGGCCAGTGCGGGCCAGCGTAACCAGCGGACCCATCGCCCTATGCGCTCCGGGCGGACCGACGCCTCGGAGATGGCGACCGCGGTATTGCTCTCGGTCGTCATTCGACGAGAGCTGTAATTCGGCGGCGAGACGAAGCCGAATGCAGCAAGGACTTGTCGCGGCGGTCTAGCTGGACTACCACGAAGTCCAGTGAATGCCTCCGAGCGAGTTGGTATCGAACTTGTTGGTCCAGAGCACCCCGCCGAGATTAATGATCACTCCGGCCGCGATCAGCGCCATGCCCTGCCACGTCAGCCGCCGTCCCATGCCTTCCCATGTCAAAAGGAAAGCGAACGGCGCGTAATCCAGCAGGTAGCGGTAGCCGAACTGCGGCCAACCAGTGGATGCCGCCAGGTGATGAACGATCACGACCGGTATGACGGCAGCCCAGCAGGCGACGACCAGTTTGTTTCGCGTTTGGATCGCGAAGATGATGCTCAAGGCGGCCAAGATAAAGAACGGAGCCAGCCTGACAAGCCGAGGCACGTCCCATTGCGCCCAGTCGAACCATGGATAGGATGACGGTCCCCTGCCTAGGTTCGGGATGATGAAGAAGAAAATCACGGTGAAGGCCAGGAGAGCGCCTCCAACCAGCCGCATCCATCGCTTCTTAATCGCGGCGAGGAACGCGAACAGGAACGCGGGCGTCGTCGCCCAGAAGGCGGCGCCGTTCCACGAGGGAAGCACGTATGGCGCGTCCGCCTGCCAGAACTTCCAGTCCGGCGAATTCGGAAACATATAGAGCGGCTTCTCGAAGAAGATGGGCGCGTGACGATCGATGTGCTTCACCGACACTAGGCCATGCTCGAGCATGCCGCCCGGGACCGATAGCTGCTGCTTCGCGTGCCACTGGTCGAGCGTCGCCTCCGGCGAAGGCGTATCGAACCGGATGATGTTCAGGACGGCGAAGCCTACCACGAATATCCCGAGACCCACGCTGAACTTCAGCAGCGGAGTAGCTACCTTCAGCAGATCGCGCACTGACGCGCGCAGTTGGGCCCACCGTAGACCACCCAGCGCGTGGCGGAGGCCGCCGAGGGCCTGCCTCAGCTTGCCCCATTCAGTAAACATAATGAAGAAGAATAGGAATCCCCAGACGGTCGGCAGGCGCGTGATATATGCTGCACCCAGCAAAATGCCAGATGTGAATGGGCGCTTGCCAACCAGCGTCTCGTAGACCGCGGCGAACAGGAACAGCACAGCGACGGCATGGTTGAAGTACCAGACGCCTCCATAGACAGCGTTCCACCAGTAGACCGTCCCGAAGGAAAGCATCACCGTCAGCCAGATCTGCTCTCGGATGTTTTCTGTGAGACGCCGCGAGACTTGGAAGACTACGCCCGCCGTGAGCGCGCCGATAACCAGCGAGACAAGTGTCTGGTTGATCGATAACCCAAACAGCAGCACGCCTGGCAGAATAACCAGCGCCGTGCCCGGGGGCTCCAGCGGATAATATTTGCTTCCTTCGGCGCAGGGGTACGGCTGGCAAGCGAAGTCGAGGAAGCCAAGCAGATCTTTGCCGTTGGCCACGTCGAGACGGCCGTGCAGGAAGGAATCGGCAAGCCGCACAGGATGGTTGTGGGGTGCCGGACTCGGCCCGTCTAGAATGGAATCCTTTAACGATATCGGGTGGCCATCATAGCGAAAACTAGTGATGTAGTAGATAAGAAGGGTGGCCACTA
>VBEJ01000079.1 GCA_005882985.1 Chloroflexota bacterium | reverse complement strand
GTTGCGCCGGACGAAGCCGCCCCGCGAGTGCTGGAGGCCTACCCAAGCGCCGTGGCGGTCTTCTTCATGATGGACGAAGCGGACGTGCGACGCGTGCTCGCCCACTCGCTGTGCATGGTCGGCTCGGACGGCATCCCCTCGCGGACCGGCAAGCCGCACCCGCGTCTCTACGGCACCTTCCCGCGTGTGCTGGGCAAATACGTGCGGGAGGAGCGCCTGTTCTCGCTGGAGGAAGGGGTGCGCCAGATGACCTCGCTTCCGGCGCGTCGAATGAACCTCGCCGGCCGGGGTGAGCTGCGTGAGGGCTTCGCCGCCGACGTGGTTGTCTTCGATCCGAAGACGATCGCCGACCGCGCGACCTACGAGGAGCCGCGACAGTTCCCGATAGGCATCGAATATGTCATCGTCAACGGGGAGGTCCCGGTGGAGCACGGGAAGCAGACGACGGCGCGGGCGGGACGGCTGTTGCGGCGGTCCGCAGCGAATCGTAGTCAGCGAATCGAACGCGAATAAGCGAATGGTGGTTTTTGGCGGGCGTTCGCCGAAAGGCAGGTTAAGCATGGGTATAGAGCGTGTGACGCATGACGTCTACCGGATCGGGATGGGCTACGTGAGCGCGTATCTGATCGTTCAACACGAGGTCAGTGTGATCGATACCGGCCTGCCGAAGCACCGGGAGATCATCCTCAAGACGGCGAGCCAGGCGGGGCGCAAGCCGGACGAGGTGAAGCACATCCTGCTCACACATCACCACGCGGACCATACAGGCTCGCTCGCAGAACTGATGGGCGCTACGAGTGCCAAGGGCTACATCCACCCGCTGGATGCAGCTATAGTCCGCGGCGAGAAGCCGGCGCCGGGACCGAACCGGGAAATCCTGGCCGGGCGGATCCTGGGCCCGCTGATGGTTCGCATCACGCCGAAGCTTCAGCCGATCGAGGCGCTTCAGGAAACGAACGACGGGGACGAAGTGCCGGCGGCAGGCGGCATGAAGGCGATCCATACGCCCGGGCACACGGCGGGGCACCTCTCGTTCCTCTGGCCGCAGAACGGCGGAATTCTGTTCGCGGGAGATGCGGTCTCGAACGTGTTTCGGGGACCGAGGCCGCCGGTGGGCGCGCTGGGTGGCATGTTCACGGAGGACATGGCTCAGGCGAAGGAGAGCTTCCGGAAGCTGGCGGAGCTAGAGTTCGAGGTCGCCTGCTTCGGCCACGGCGGGCCGATCAAGGGGAAGGCGCATGCGGCCTTCCGGCGAGAGGTCGAGAAGCTGGCGAAGTGAGCGAAGAGCTTGAGAGCCTGGCTGGCGAAGCGTTCTGCTATCTCACGACGACCGGCCGCGTGACTGCACAGCCGCATAAAATCGAGATCTGGTTCGGGCTGAACGCGGGTACGCTCTACATGCTGTGGGGCAACGGGCCGCGGCATCGCGCCGACTGGGTGCGCAATCTCATGAAGACGCCTGCCGTTACCGTTCGCATCCGCGATCGGGAGTTCTCCGGCAGCGGCCGAGTTGTCGAAGACGGTGAGGAAGACGCTCTCGCACGCCGGCTGCTCCTCGAGAAATACGAGCCGACGTACAGCGGCGACCTGAGCGAGTGGGGCCGGACGGCGCTCCCGGTAGCGGTGGAGCTGGCGGCAGGATAAGGTCAACCGCAGGTAGCGCTTTGCGCGCGCAAGGGAAGAGGCGGTGGCCTAAGGGCGAGGCATATTCCGCACTTGAAGCGCCCGCTTAAATCAGCCAAGTTGTCGGTTACGAGGCGGTTCCGACCAAAGATCGATGCCTCGCCCCTACGGTTGAGGCGGGCCACGTCCGGCCAGTTTACCGATTCGGCTGGCCGTTCTCGGGTTGGTCAGGAGACGCGGCCAAGGCGTTCCGGTTGGATGCGAGCAACTGGGCGATGAAGGCGGTGAACACGTTGGCACCGCCGGCGCCGTCCGTACCGCCGACCATGATGTCCGGCGTGATCTTCAGGCCTGCGCCTGCGATTGACTTCGTCACCTCGATGCCCGCCAGGTTCAGCTGGCCCACCGCTTCCACCTGCTTGTCGTAGGCTTCCGCTGTGGCGGTACCGATCGCCAGGATCTTCGTGCCCTCGGCCTCGCCTTCCAGCTGGACAGCCCGCGCTCGGCCTTCTGCCTCGATGATCGTCTTCTGTTTCGTCTGGTCTGCTATCTGCACGCCGATTTGCGCCGCTACCAGCTCAATCTGCTTGTCGGCTTTCGCGCGCGTATTTTCGGTAGCGATTCGCTCCTGCTCCGCCTTCTGCTGCTCGATAAACATCGCCTGCTGCTGGGCGGCGATCACGCGGCGGGTGTGGATTTCCATCAGCTCCTGGGGCAGGATGATCTGCGAGATTAGCACCGACACGCATTCGACGTGATATTTCTCGAGTTCTTCCCGGGTGCGGGCGTGCGCCTTCGCCTGCTCATCGGCGCGGTCTTGCATGAAGTTCATTGCTTCCGAGGAAGACGCCTGGTTGCGGAAAGACGAGTCGATCATCGGGTGGATGACGTGGTCGATGAGGTTTTCGATCGAGCCGATCTTGGCGACCATCAGCGGCGCCTGGTCCGGCCGCACGCGGATGACGACTTTGACGCTGACCCGCATTTCGAAACCGTCGCGTGAGATGACCGCAAGCGGGTTGAACAGCTGTACACGGCGTACGCCCGAGGCGCCGGTGGCATCACTTCCCGGGTCGCCATTACCTCCGCTTTCTTCGGCCCAGTCGATCGTCAGGTTCGTTGTCGGGATGATGTAAGCGATGTATGCCCAGCGGTTGAGGTAGTAGACGCCGGGGCCGGCAACTTCCGACTGGATGCCGCGAAAGCCGGCGGGCACTACGTAGCGCTCGCGGCCGGCGAGACGTTCCTCGTGCGGGATGTCTTCCGGCTCCTTGCCGACGTTTGAGACGAGAACGGCGACTTCGCCGCGCTGGACGATGGCAACCTTGTCCAGTTGTACATCGAACATCAACGGGTTGATGTAGTAGGTCCCCGGCTTCAGGAGATCGTACTGAGGGCCGCGCTGGCCGCCCGCCTCCAAATACTTGGAGGCGTCCTGAAAGTCGTTGTGTCCCTCGGCGCTTACGGCAACTAGCTCGCCGGGTGGCAACGGCGCGCCGTCCTTTGCAGTCACGAGGCCTACCTGGTTCGCGGCGACAATCGTGGCGGGATGGACCTCGACGTTGAAGAGATCGGTGTTTATGCGATATCGCCCGGGCAAGATGACCTCGATCTGCGGCCCCAGTTGCCCGCCCGCGCGGAGGAAGGCCTCGCCGTCCTGGAACGCCTGATGCCCCTGCACCTTTCGGGCCAGCAGGCGCCCGGGCGTAATCGGATCGCCATCGCGAGCGCTGATGACGCCGACCTGGCCCTTGCTAATCGTGACTACGGGCTGAGTGCGAATCGTGAAGAGGTAGGTATTGATTCGGTACTGGCCGGGGGGAAGGATGTCGATCTGCGGGCCCTTCTGGCCGCCGTTTCGGAGGAACGCTTCGCCGTCCTGGAAGGTATCGTGCCCCTCCACGTGCCGGGCGAAGATCCGACCCGGCTCGAGCGACAGACCGTCGATCGACTCGAGGATACCGACTTCGTCTTCGCTGATCATGAGCATGTCTGTCTTGCGGACGACGTAGATGAACGGAAACATGATGTGCAGACCGGGCGGCAGCACCCTGGCCTGAACGCCGACCTCGTCCCGCATCGCAACGACACGGCCTGCCGGCAGCGTCCGGCCGAAGTAGCGGCGCTCCACAACGCCCACCTGCTGACCGCCGACGACTATCAGCATCCCGCCGGCGACGATCAGGATGAGCAGGAGGAGAATGACAGCGGCAACGACAACGAGTGCGACAATCATGGCTCGAACCCCTTCTCGCAGCTCCCGGCTCGGCGGGAGACCTTCAAGCGATGCACCCTACTTCTACGCGTACATAACGTAGCACTTAAAAGGGGGATATTCAAGAGGATTCGAGAGTAATCGGGAGCATCCAGCAGCGACTCGAACGGCTAGCTCTACACTCCCTCTCGCACGAGGCTATCGACCGCGAACTCGAAGTAGGTGATCGCTTCGCTGAAGCTGAACGTCTCGCGGTCGTAAATCACGGCCGGCGAACCGTCGGACTCCTGGATGAGGCGCGCGCCGAGACGCGGGTAGAAGAGGATGCGGCGCATGCCCATCGGCCCCTTCATGAGGTCGGGGTCGCGCCGTAACATTTCGACGTAAGCATCGGAGGACCGGTGAACCACGTCGGGGAAGTTGCCGGACTTGAGGCTGACGTGGGCGGTTGCGAGCGAGTCGCGGAGGGCATCGTCTTTGATGCGGTCGAGTTTGGCGGGCATCAAGTAGACCTAAACACGGCGATGTAGCCGTGGTGAGCGCGGTAGTGTTGTGCTCCGTCAGCGCGCGCAGCGGCTTCCAGTATCGGATCCCATCGCTGCGGCGGAACAGCTTTGATCGCTTCGATCCGGCGGGTAAACTCTCGCTGTGCCCAAGCGCGCGCCTCATCGAGACTCATGTGGTTGTGCGCGGTCTGGAAAGCTGCATTGATTTCGTCATCGGTCCCATCGAGAGGCGAGAGTGTGCGGCCGGCGAGGTGGGCCTCTAGGTCACAGGTCGAGTGCTCCATCCAGCTGGCGAGGTGAGTGTACACGTCCCGGCTCACCCAGTCCGGGGATTCTGGGTCATGGAGCGGCTCATGGGGGTGTTTTTCAAGAGCGGCGACGAGTGAGTCCCACTCTTGGCGGTCTTGAAGCAGCATCTCCTGGATAGCCTCGGCATCCATTTCAGTCCGCTCCTACGAGACGCTATATCGATGAGTTGACGGGGTACTCCACACCCTCCAGCTGCTGCTCGCGCCAGCGCTGGTGCTTCTCGTGCCGTTCCTTGAACTCCGGGATCACCTTCGTGCCCGCGCGGTGGATCGACTCCATCACGTCTTCGTGTTTGCGGGCGCCGCACTGGGCGACGAAGATCATCAGGTCGAGGTGTGAGGCCTCGTACTTGCGTAGGGTGTCCTTGATGAACTCCGGCGTGCCGATGCAGCCGCCGCGCTGAGCGGCCCGCCAGAGAGCGCGCGTTACCTCATCCTTGGGCTCCTCCGTTACCGAGGCGCCCTGGAAGCCGCCGAAGCCGCGGAAGCCCTCGCCGAGCGGACCCCAACGCTGCTCGGGCGGAGTGTCCATGAACCGCTTGTAGATGTTCATCCCGCCGGGCTGGTGGTTGCCGCCGGTAAAGGGGTTGTAATAGTAACCGAGGGAATAGGCGAAAAGCTGGGCGCCTTCCAAGCCCTTGTCGATCGCCTCTTCGTCGTTCTCGAAGCAGGAGAGGACGGAGAGCACCGCGAGGGCGGGGTTGAGAGCCTTGCCCATGGGGTAGCACTCTTCGCGGACGAGTTGGTAGTACTGATCGACCCGCTCCTCGAGCTCCTCGGGCGTCTCGAAAGCGAAGCCGAGCGAACCCATGCCGAGGCGGGCGGCGACCATCGTCGTCTCGCGGCGTGAAGAAGCGACCCAGAGCGGAGGGTGTGGCTTCTGTAATGGCTTGGGGATTACGTTCCGGGAAGGCATGCCAACGTAGGCGCCTTCGACGCCGGAGTAGGGAGTTTCCGACATCATCTTCACGCACTCGCGGGTGGCCTCTTCCCACATACCCTTCTTCTCTTCCCGGCGCACGCCGAAGCCACCCATCTCCATCTCAGAGGCGGATTCACCTGTTCCGAACTCTACGCGGCCGTCGGAGACGAGGTCGAGTGTGGCGATGCGCTCGGCGACGCGCGCAGGGTGGTTGTAGCGGGGCGGCATGACGACGATGCCGTGCCCGAGGCGGATGTTCTTCGTCCGCTGGCTGGCGGCGGCGAGGAAGATTTCAGGAGCCGAGGAATGCGAGTACTCCTCGAGGAAGTGGTGCTCGACCTCGAAGACGTAGTCGAAGCCCAGCTGGTCGGCCAGCTCGATCTGGTCCAGAGCATTCTTGAGGAGTTTATGCTCCTCGTCGGGGTCCCATTGCTCGCTGTCGTAGGGTTTAGGGAGCTGGTGCTCGTAAAACAGTCCGAACTTCATGGGGCGGCCTCCGGATTGTGTTAGCTGCGGGTTTTACCTGCAGTGCTATCCGTCATCTTCCAGCCCGCAATCGCTGATTTAAACCGACCGGCTGGTCACTTGACGTGAACGTTAGGGTATAATATCGCACCAGCGACGGCAAGCGGACTAGCGGGCGGATGAGGTCCTGTATGGCAGGCGCCGAGATTCCTCGCCTCCATCCCCCCCATACCGCTCGGCCCCGCCCCGCGAGCTCGGAATGACAAGATGAGACATGAAAGCCTGCGAAGCTGCAACGAGAGGAAGGCGTCATGACGCGAGCGCTGAAAGAACGAGTCGATTCCAGGGAGGCGAGGCGTGAGCCGCCCTACCGCAGCACGATGGAGCTCACGCCCGAGCAGCAGAAGACGCTGGGCGAGAAGCTGGGCGGCATTCAGAACTACAACCCGGTCGTCCTGCGGGAGATGGCGCGCAAGGACAGGCGGTTCTTCGCCCCGCTAATCATGTCGATCTTGAGCGCCGAGTTCAGGGGCATCGACTTCTTCGGGCGATTCGTTGTCGATACGGAGGAAGAGGTGCCCTGGCATATGACGCTTGGCTTCGCCCGCCAGACGTTCGATGAGTCCCGGCATACTCTGCTGAACATGAAGCTGCTCGTACATCTCGGGTCGTCGCTGGGCGAGTTCCCGGACATCATCCTCGGCCCCCAGCGCGACAACATCCCACCGGAAGAGCTTGACCCTGCCATCCTCCTCGCCCGCGTCAACGTGGCGCTGGAAGGATTCGCTCTCACGACGTTCGAGGAGATCCGGGCGCTGGCGGAGCAGACCGGTGAGGAGATGGTCGCCCATTGCCACGACTACAACATGGCCGACGAGGTCACGCACGTCGCCCTCGGGGACTATTGGCTCGAGAAGCTGTCTCAGGTCCAACCGTGGCGCAAGGAACGTGCAAGAGCCGCCCAGCAGGAATTCGAAACGAATATCGCGATGGTGAGGCAGATGGCGCGCTCGTACATGGCGAGTGCGCAGCAAGAACAGACGACTAATGGGAACGGGTCATAGAAGGATGAGTCCCACTTACATGCGTTTCAAAATCGGAAAATCGAAAATCGAAAGGAAGGCGGATGTTCGGCTTTCGGTTTTCGGTTTTCGGTTTTCGGTTTAGCCGTGGCTTACGCAATCGACCAGTCGCGCTGCATCAACTGCGCGTGGTGCAGACGCGAATGCCCGACCGACACAATTCACTACTTTGACCAGGCCAATCGCAAGCACAACATCGACCCCCAGTTCTGCATCGACTGTGATATTTGCGCACGCGTGTGCCCCATGGACTGCATTTCTCACGAACCGGAGCTCGTTCCGGACCCGGACTCACTCGCGCACGCCAAGCAGCGGGCCCGCGCCTGGGCGCGCGACCGGCGGCAGCTGAAGCTCGGCATACGGGCGTATGCGGAGTCCCAGGTAGTCAAGATCGCTGGAAATGGCTCCTGACTGTCATTTTGAGGAACGAAGAATCTGTCTGTGCGAATCTCAGGCAAGGGAACTGAGGGTCGAAATGTTGTACTCGGTCCAGCGCGGTTCTGGGTCTCCGACAGGACCATACGCAGAAACGGGCTTGCTAGGACAGATCCTTCCTTCGTCAGGATGACAAGAGCGTCTGGATCGCAGAAGAGGCTAACGAGGTCAGAGAGGCGCCATGGAATTAGCGGTTGACACTCGCCAGGTAGGCGGCGCCTTCTCGGTGGACGAGAGCGCGCGCCGGCTGGTGCATTACCGTTTCGCGGAGATCGCGGCGATGGAGGCGGAGGCGGGCTGGGTGATCACGATGGCGGCGCCCAAGCTGAAGATCACGCTTGCGGAACACGCCTACCAGTGCTCTCTGCACGCCGACGCCCTCGGCCGGCGCCTGCCCGAAATGCGAGTGATGGAGAACATCGACATGTCGATCCCGCCGACGATGCGGGTCGCTGACGTGCGCCGGCCGCCGAATGATGAGTTCGCGCACTTCGTTAGCGAGATGCAGGACGCGGACGACGAACTTCTCCGCCTGACGGGGCTTTACCGGGTGCTCAAGCCACATCTGGCTGTCTACTACCGCCACCATGCGGCTGTGACGGACCAGGTATGCGACTCGCCGACGGTGCGGACGTTGAAGTTCATCCTCATCGACGAGGAGGAACATATACGCTGGGGGCAGGCGATCTACGAGGAGATGGCTGACACACCGGCGAAGCGCCGCCAGGCACTCGATTGGCAGATGCACCTCGAAGAGATCTTGGCCGCGTCGGGCGGCGTTACAGGCGGGCGATAACCGAAAACGGAAAGCCGAAACCCGAAACACCTGTCCGCAGACACCAAACGACCGCACCCGATAGACTGTCGCTTGGATGTCTGAATCGGTCCAGATCCTAGAATACGAACACCACGCCGTCGAGGTCGAGCGTGAGGCGCTGTTCATCCACCTCGGCCGGCGACGGATCAGGCTCGAATTCCTCCTGCTTGCAGCAATGCTGGCGCTGGCTCTCAGCTTCGCAGCGCTTTTCATCGCCCTCGACCTTGGGAAGGATGATGTGGAGCGCTGGGGATATGCGGGGCTCTTTGGCATTGTCCTCTTTCGCTCTGCATCCGTCCTACTACCGATGCCCGGCGGCGGCATCATTTTCGCTGCAGGCGGCCTTCTCGACCCGATTGCTGGAATACCGGCGCCCATAGCGGTCGGTTTTGTCGCCGGGTTCGGGGAGTCGCTCGGCGAATTTACCGGCTACGCAGCGGGCCTCGGTGGAAGCGCGATGCTGAAAAATCGAGCGATCTACCGTCGAGTCAAAGGGTGGGTCGAGCGCCGGGCGTTTCTTACAGTCTTCGTCATGACCCTCGCTCCAGGACCGCTGTTCGATGTAGCCGGAATCGCCGCCGGTGCTACACGCGTGCCGATCCGCATCTTCTACCCAGCCCTCCTCACTGGTAAGGTTCTTCGCGATACAGTCGTGGCCATCGCCGGATTCTACAGCTTCAGTCTAATCGAGGACTGGTACGGCGGGGCATGGGATGGCCTGACGAGTGCCGTGAGCGCCGCGGCAGGGGTTTTCTGACGGGTCAGGAAGCACGCTGCGCCGCGCGCATCGGAGACCGCCTTTCAGAGGGTAAGGCGCTGCTCGAGACAGACCAACTGATATTCCGGGGCGATGACGGCCTGCGGTGGAAGATTTTGTTCACGGAGATGCGGTCAGTTGAGGCACTGGACGGCGAGTTGCGCCTGCAGGCAGCGGACGGACCGGTTGTCTTCGAGCTGGGAGGGCAGGCGGAGAAGTGGGCGCAGAAGATACTCAACCCGAAGTCGCTGCTCGACAAGTTAGGAGTAAAGCCGGGCATGAGAGTGGTGGTTCTCGGCGTGAATGACCAGGACTTTCTTGAGGGCTTAGGAGAACGGACGGAGAATGTCTCCTTCGAGCAGCCCGCGTCGGCGACCGATGCAATCTTCGTTTCAGTGGATGGCCCAGCCGATCTCGACCGTTTGGCTGAGCTGAAGAGAGCGATCGAACCCGATGGCGCCGTCTGGGTTGTCTTCCGCAAGGGGCGCAGAGACTTCAACGAAAATGATGTTCTGCGCGGCGGCCTTGCTGCCGGGCTGGTGGATGTGAAGGTGGTGCGCTTCTCGGATACACATACGGCGAGTAAGTTCGTCATCCGGAAAGCTGAACGCAGCCCGGCTCGCTAAGCGAGCGACTACACGGGCGAAGAGGTCGCTCAGGGCAGCGGCGGGAGAGCCGGCGTCGGCAGGGGCACGATTGGCGGCGGAGGGGCGGCGGGCGGAACTGGAACTATGCCCGGGTCCGCGTTCACGGGAACGGACGTGGGTAGTGCGCCGTTCACAGCTCCTTGCAGTTCGTTCAATGTGGCGTTCACGGTGTGTGTCACGTCAGAGGCTGTCCCGCTTAGGGTGGTGAGTGTAGTTGACGTGATGCCATCGATGGTGCCAGTAGTGCCTGGGAGCACGGCCGGAGCAGGGGCAGCCGCATCCTGGTTTCCAGCGGTCTGCGCGGATTGATCCGGATCGCTAGCCATTGGCGAAGCGCTTTCGAGCGATGTCCTGTCGATCGGAGGCTCTGACTGAGACCAAGGCCGTACCGGCTCGCCGATGGGCGATGCGATCGCGGCCGTCGCCAGAACGGTCGTCGCGACGAGCGTGACCGCGCAGATCTTGGCATTGGCCCCGGCGAGCGCCACAAACTTGGCGACGCCCGCGGGTACGGCGCCCGCACCGGCAGTCGAGGCGCCGAGCGACTCGAAGATGCGTTCGCCGAGCATGGCCGGTACAGGCAAACTGATGAGAGCGGCGTAGGCGGCCGCAGCGCGCTGCATCCGCGAGAGCTCGCCGGAACAAGCGTGGCAGGAGCCGACATGAGCGCGCACAGCCTTTTGCTGCACGGGAGTGGCTTCGCCGTCGATGATCGCCGCCATCGAGCGGTGGGCGTGCTGGCAGCGGTCCTGCATGGCCGCGTCCAGCCGCTCGTAGGCCCGGGCGAAGCCGTGTCGCGCCCGGAACAGCAGAGTCTCCACGGCTGACTCCGATGTCTCCAGCATTTGCGAGATCTCCTTGTAGCTGCGGCGTTCCATTTCGCGGAGGAACAGCGCCAGATGCTGACGAGCGGGTATGGCGGCGAGCGCCTCCCAGGTGAGGCCGACCCGCTCCGTCTGAAGCGCGGACTGCTCGGGGTCATCACCGGTCGCAGCTGCGCTGTCTTCCATTAACTCTGTCGTAGCCGGGGCGCGCGAGTTTCTGCGTGCCGCATCAACGCAAGCGCGCGCGGCGATGCGGTAGAGCCAAGCCGGGAATGCCTGCGGTTCCTCCAGGCGGTGCAGCTCGCGGTACGCTTTCACCCAGACTTCCTGACAGACGTCCTCCGCAACCTGCGCGTTTCGCATGCAGCGAAAGACGAGGTTATAGACGGGCCGCGCGTACTCCTGGTAGAGCTCTTTGAAGGCGGCCTGATTGCCCGCAGCCGCCAGGTTCACCGCACGGCGCAGGTCGGTGCCATTGGAAAGCAACGCAGGCGTGCTAAGGGCCTGTGCGGTCACAGAAAGACCCACTTTGTCATACCTCCGATTAAGACGCGCGCGCTGGATAACCCGTTAACGCCCCGCGGTTCAGCGTGCGTAAAGCCGCGCCGGGCAGGGAATGCCAATTTCTATGACGGCGGGAATAAGACAAGTCTTGCGCTAGGCCGCGCTGGAAATTATTTCCGGGCAGCTTTAGCCTTGTCCGCTGCCCCGACTGCGTCGCGGAGCTACCGCTAGGAGCGCGTGTTTTCTTCAATCTCGACGATCACCGTGAGCAGATGGCGCAGACCAAACAGGAAGAGCGAGCCGACCGTGGCAACGAATCCGATCACCGTGAGCATGATCACGGCGCCGGCCGTCGTGTCCTGGCAGGCCTCGATCGTCCCGGCGACCGGCACTGCCACAGTCGTGCAGGACTCGGTGCCAATCGCGAGAAACGCGGCGGTCGCCAGCACCCAGCCACCGACGAGCACGGCCCAGGCGGCCGGTCCCAGGAGGGCGGAGAATGAGCGGGCGTTCATAGTTCCCGCTGAAAATAGGCCGCGCCGCTGTCGGCTGTCAAACGAGTACAAGCCGTTGAAAGAATTACACTGCCTATGTCATATTCTCGTTACGATTACGACCACAAGCTGCACTCTCTCATGAAGGTCCCTTACCGCCTGCTGTTCGGCCTGGCCCTTGGCGTGGCACTTGGCTACGGCCTCACTCTTCTCGCGCGGCCCGCGGCCTCGCGCCGTATCCGCCGCCGGCCGCGACCGGCAAGCGAGCCGCGCGGCGCGGCTGAGCAAGAGTCCGGCCGCTGAGCAAGGGGACCCGGCAGGACCGCCTACGCGGCCTCTACGTCATCATCGATCCCGCCGCCTGCGCAGGGCGCGACCCGCTCGAAATCGCCCGGGCGGCCGTTGAGGGCGGCGCGCGGCTTATTCAGCTGCGCGACAAAGTGAGCGAAAAGGGTGTCCAGCTCCGGCTCGCGCAGTCACTCGCCTTCCTCAGCCGGGAGAAGGGAGTGACATTCATTGTGAACGACCACGTCGATGTCGCACTGGCGGTGGGCGCGGACGGTGTGCACGTCGGGCAGAAGGACCTGCCAGTGGCGGTCGTCAGGCGCGTCGTAGGTCCCGCCACGATCGTCGGCGCGTCGACGAACAATGCGGAGGAGGCGCGGCGTGCCGAGGCTGATGGCGCAGATTACGTGTCGGTAGGCCGGCTGTTCGAGACCGGGTCCAAGACGGACACGCGGGCGGCGAGCACGGGCACGATCCGCCAAGTGAAGGCTGCTGTCTCGCTGTCGGCCTGTGCCATCGGCGGGATCAATGAATCGAACATCGATGAGGTGATCGCTGCCGGCGCGGATATGGTGGCGGTGATCAACGCCGTCTGCTCGGCGCCGGACCCGCGAGAGGCGGCGCGGAGGTTGGCGGGGAGGTTAAGCGACTAAGCGAAGCGCGCGGGGCTGAAGGGCTCGAGCGTCATCTCGGTCCGGCCCTCCAGGATGAGCTGCGAGACCAGCTTCCCGGTTATCGGTGCCAGGAGGATGCCGTTGCGGAAGTGGCCTGTCGCCACGTAGACGTTCTCCTTCTGCGGCAGAGGTCCGATGATCGGCAGGTCGTCCGGGGAGCCCGGCCGCAAGCCGGCCCACTCACCGGCCACCTGGGCGCGACGGAGGCCGGGGACCAGTGCCGTCGCCATGCGCCGTAGGCTGGCTAGCGCGCGCGGGGTAGTCCGCTTGCGGAACCCGACGTCCTCTACTGTCGCCCCGGCGTAGAGTATGCCGCCTGCCTTCGGGACGAGGTAGCCGTCCTCGCCCCAGATCGCGTGTCGCAGGCCGTCCGACCGATAGGAGATCATCTGGCCGCGCCTCGGGGGCGTTGGCACTTTTGCCCCGAGCCTCTGCGCGAGCACTTCGGTCCACGGGCCCGCTGCCAGCACTACGCAATCGGCTTCCGTGATGTCGCCCAGGTTCGTGCTGATGCCGGTGACGCGCGGGCCGCGGCCGAGGAATCCGGTGAGCATCGTGGCGGTCCTCAGGTCAGCGCCCCCGGCCTTAGCGGCAAACGCGAAGGCGCGGGTGACCTGCGCCGGGTCTACGTTGAGCTCGTCCTCGGAGAGGGCAGCGCCGTGCACTTGCGGCGAGAGCGCGGGCTCCAGCTCGCTTAGCTCCGCGCGTTCTATCCATCGGGTCGGCACTCCGTGCTTTGTTTGCCACTCGGCGTGGGCCTGGAGCAGCGCCACCCGCGACTCGGTCTGGGCGACGATGAGGATCCCAGCGGCGCGGCATTGGATGTCGACCCCGGATTCCCGCTGGACCCGGTCGATTGCGGGCCGGTACAGCGCAAGGCTTGCGAGGCAGATGTCGCGGAACGGCCCGGGCGCTGCCGCCCGGTCAGGCGGTATGAGGAGTCCGGCTGCGGCTCCAGACGCTTCGCCCGCGAGTTCTCCGCGCTCGACGAGGACAACGTCGGCGCCTGCGTCTGTTAGGTAGAACGCGATCGCGGAACCAATCACGCCACCGCCGACGACTACGACCTTCATACGCTTGGCAGACTGATAGACCATGCGTGCGGTAGACTCCACTCCTCGCTGGTTATCCGCCGCCGACGGCGCGGACGATCTCTACTGTGTCACCGGCGCGGACTTCGGTCTGAGACCATGAATCTCTCGGCAGAACCTCGCCGTTGATGGCGACGGCCACCTGGGGCGCGTTTATGTTAAGGCAGTCTAGCAAATGGGATACAGACTGAGAAGCCTCAATTGCAATATTTTTACCATTGACCTTGATGTCGATCAATAGACGCGTTCTACCGGAGACGATTCTTCGGTAAGCGCATTCTTGAGTCGTCGCGCCGCATTAGCCGGCGATTGGGCGGACAAGATGTCGGAAATGACCGCAACTCCTGCCGCCCCGGCGCGCAACACGTCTCCAACCCGCTCGACCGTTATGCCGCCAACAGCAAGAACGGGGATTGCGACGGCGACGGCAATCGATTCGATTAATTGAGGGCCGGCCGGCGCTGCGGTGGGGTGCGAGGCGGTCTCGAAGATTGGCCCCGCGATCAGGTAATCGCTGCATTCAGCCCAGGCCGCGATGGCAGCCTCCAAGGAGTGGACGGAGCGCCCGATAAAGAAGGGACGCTGGGGCCTCGCTACCATTGGCGCATGCTCTGGCAGATGAACACCGTCGGCTTCCGCGGCAAGGGCGACTTCGAGCGGGCCGTTCACGATGAGGGCCGCACGGCCTCGCGTCACGATGCGCAGGCGCTGCGCGAGCGGGAGAAGCTCTTTCGGGAGAAGGTCCTTTTCGCGCAACTGAACTGCAGTGACGCCTCCCTCGACCGCTTCACTGACGGCGTGAACGAGGGCGTCCGCTTCCCCGGCGAGACAGCGGTCCGTGATTAGCATGAGACAGGGAACGGGCAGCCGAGGCGACGACCGGGGCTTTTCCCAAGCTGTCGATTCAGGAGCGGGCGGCATTACACCGGCCGGGCGACGCCCTCGAGCGGACTGGATGCTTCCGCGAGCTGTTTGCGCGCAATGCGGCCGGCGAGGTAAGCCTTTCGGCCCGCCTCCACGCCGAGACGGAACGACTCTGCCATCCCGATGGGGTCCTTGGCCTGAGCGATCGCGGTATTGACCAGAACCGCGTCCGCGCCGATCTCGAGCGCGAGCGAGGCGTCGGAGGGGGCGCCGAGCCCCGCATCAACTACGACGGGCACCGAGGCGTTCTCGATGATGATCTCGATCTCTTCGCGGGTAAAGATGCCGCGCCCAGAGCCGATAGGTGAGCCGAGCGGCATCACCGTCGCGCAGCCTACTTGTTCGAGACGTCGCGCCAAGATCGGGTCGGCGTGGATGTAGGGCAGGACCGTGAAACCGTCTGCGATCAACTGCTCGGCCGCTTCCAGCGTGGCGATCGGGTCGGGCAGCAGGTACTGTGGGTCCGGAATGACCTCGAGCTTCACCCAACTCGAGCCGGTCAGCTCCCGGGCGAGGCGTGCCGTGAAGAGAGCCTCCTCTGTAGTCTTGCAGCCGGCGGTATTTGGCAGAATCGTGTAGCGGCCCCAGTCGAGGTGGTCCATGAGGTTCTCCTCGTCCGGGCGGTCCACTGGGAGACGACGGATCGCAACGGTGACCATTTCGGCGCCCGACGCGTCGATAGCGTCCCGCATCTCTTCCATCGTGCGGTACTTGCCGGTGCCGACGATCAACCGTGAGCGGAACTCGCGTCCGGCGATGATCAGGGGGTCGTTGTTGTCATTCATTGGCCGACTTCCTTCGTCCTGGGCGCATCTTCATTGTATCAACCAGGGAGCCCCGCCTCCGGTTCGGCTGTCGTCGCGAGCGGCTGCGCCGTCTGCATCGATGAAAAGAGCCCTGCCCCGGCCAGATACGCGAGGAAGCTAAAGATGAACGCAGGGAGCGTCCCGCCGATGTGAGTCGCCCAGGTGGGGACCCAGGAGATGAAGTCTAGGTGGTCGAGCAGCCAGGGGGGCTGGCCCGCAAGGGCGTATACGAAGAACCCCGCGAGCCAGACGGCGATAGCGATTGGATTGAGCCCTCCGGCATACCAGTAAGCGCCCGATTGGCGGTACAACTCCTCGACGGCGTAGTCTCGTCCGCGCAGGACGAAGTAGTCGGCCAACAAGATGCCGAACACGGGAACGAACACGCCGCCGATCAAGAGCAGAAACGTCTCGTAACCGACCAGGTCGAGATTTGCAGCCGCTATCGTCGCCACGATGCCGACGGTGAGGGCGAGCATCCAGACTTTCAGTTTCGAGGCCAGGTTCTGTATCGACACCGCCGTCGAATAGATGTTGGCGAACGCTTCGTCCGTCTCGCCCACAAGGAGGACGAGCAGCGCCAGCCAGCCGAGCGCCATGGGGAGCAGCATTGTGACCAGCGCGTTGATGAAGCCGCCTGGGTCCGACTGAAGCGCCTGGACGTAGAGCATGCCGAGCGCGAAGAACCACGCGTTGGCAACCGCGTATCCGATATACGTCCCGACTGCAGAGGAGCCGGCGCTGCGCCCAAAGCGGTTGTAGTCGCAGACTAGCGGCAGCCAGGAGACTGGCAGCGCGATGACGAGATCGATGCCCTGGAAGAAGTTCGGAAAGCCGCCTTCGCCGTCGCGTCGCCAGATTTCGCCGAAGTCATAGCGATCGATGAGATGCCAGGTAAGCCAGGCGGACGCCCCGATCACGACCCACACTCCGAACTTCTGCAGCCATTGGCGGACGACAACGATCGGACCGCCCATCGCCATTAGCGTCCCGACTACGCCGAAGAACGCTATCCAGAGGTAGTAGCCACCGAAGCCCAGGTACTCATCGCTAAGCGCTTCCGCGGCCTGCGCCATGATGATGATCTCGAGGGCGGCCCAGCCGACGAGCTGAAGGATGTTAAGGCCGGAAGCGAGATATGAGCCGCGGACCCCAAACGGCGCCCGCAATGCGACCATTGTAGGGACGCCGGTGTTCGTGCCGATCATCCCGGCGAGAGCGAGGAGCACCGTCCCCAGTGCGGTGCCGATAATGATCACGGCCATCGCCTGCCGGGTTCCAAGGCTCGGGACAAGGAGCGTTCCCGCGACCATCACCAGCAGGCTTACGGCGAGGTCGCCCCACAGAACAGCGAAGTCGAAGGCGCGTAGGGCCCGACGCTCGACGGGGACGGGCTGCACGCCCCAGTCCTCGGGTGCCCTAACGATCAGCTTTTCCGCTATCGCGGCCATCGCTCCTCCAAAGAAAATCGCCGCTGGCGCTGCCAGCGGCAATTGACTCGAGGTCGGCTCCCTCCGCTGGCATTACCCAGATCAGGTTCGGCGGTCGCCCCGACCGGTCGGGGCCTCTCAGCCCGGCCTCCCGCCTTAGGGCGGACACCCGAGCTCCCGCTTTCTTCGGGCTCAGCCTAGCACCGGCGGCTCAATCAGGTCAACGGGCCTGTAGCGTCTCTCAGCATTTCCCGAACGTTAACCAGCTAACCCATCTAAATTGTTGACCGCTTATCGTTAGTTGGGCACAGTGGAGATGGAGGGTTTGGGACCGATTTTTACTACTCTTCCCGCTACGGCGCTGCTACTGGGTTTATTCTTAATCGCAGCACTTCTCTTAACCAACGAGTGGTCGGCGCTGGCTTCGCATCTCGGAGTCTAGGCCGCAACGCAACCTTCTCAGGCGAATTCCTCCTTGCCGACCCGGTGGAGTGGCGAAGCAGGAACGCCCGGCGTCGAACCAGAGAGGGCTCCCTTGGTAGCGCTTGAGTGGAAGGGCGCCCAAGCCAAGCGAGTCTAGGGCGACGCCTCAACGTCGTAAGTCGTGATCTCGATCCGGTGGCCATCCGGGTCGGCGACGTAAACCGACTGCGCGATCCCATGGTCTGCCGGTCGGAACTCGATTCCGAGGTCGCTGAAGCGCTGCCGAGCCGCCTCGAAATTGTCCCGGTCGACGCGGAAAGCGATGTGATGCAAGGAGCCAGTCGCGGGCTGGTCTACAGCGGCCGGATCGGGCCCGGCCGAGACAAATAGAGCAACGCAAGTTTCCCCCACGCACATCATCGTCGGTGCGTCGCCCCAGGCATCCTGGAAGCGCCGCTCGAGGCCCATTACGTCTCGATACCAGTCAATTGAACGATGTAGAGATCGCTCACATTGATTGCTACGCGGTCGATGTGCTGGAGTTTCATTCCTTCAGGGTCCGGCCGCCGCGACCGTAACGAGCAGCACGCTCGCTTCCTCAGCGCTGATGTCATGGGGCATTGCGGCTTCGGCAACGAGCACGTCGCCGGTTGTCAGCCGGTGTTCTCGCCCGCCGATGGAAAGCGCCACGCGCCCGAGCAGGCATTGGACCGTGAACGGCCCGTCGACGGCGTGGTCTTGCAGTTGGCCTCCTGTGTCCAACGCAACCACAGTGATTCGAAATGGTCCTGTCTTTAACAGACTGCTTTCCGTCCGCTTGCTCTTGTTCGCGCGGACGCGCTGGAGCAATCCCGTCATCTCGCCGAGCACGGGGAATTCGTGTACCTGTCCTTCCACGGGACGGAGCTTCGTTGCGCTTTTCTTCTTCTCTGCCATACGCGTGCCTCTCTTAGTCGGGGTATAAGTCCCAGAAATGGTGGACCGGTCCATGTCCGTGCCCGATCGGCTCCGCCCGCCGCAGAGCTTCCGTCAAATACTCCTTCGCATGCTTGACCGCTTCGGGCACTGTTTCCTGCCGCGCCAGGAACGCCGCGATCGCCGAGGCGAAGGTGCAACCGGTGCCGTGCCTGCTCGTCGTCCGAATTCGGGGGGTGGAGAAGTCATGGAAGTCCCGGCCGTCGAACAGAATGTCGATGGCAGCATCGCCCTCTCGATGGCCGCCTTTCATCACGACATTCCTCGGGCCGAGAGATTGAAGTTCGCGCGCCGCCTCGCGTACCTCTTCGTCCGTCCTTACGGGGTGTCCGAGTAGATCCTCAGCCTCCGGTATGTTGGGCGTGAGCACGTCGGCCAGCGGAAACAGCAGCTCGCGCAGCGCCCTGACGGCGTCCTCAAGGAGCAGTCGATCCCCGCTCTTCGCCACCATCACGGGATCGACCACAACGTGCGGGAGCGCGTGCTCTGTGATTTTCGCCGCAACTACATCGATGATCGCCGCGTTCGCCAGCATACCTGTCTTGACAGCGTCCGGCCGGATATCCGTCACGACAGTGTCGATCTGAGCCGCGACGAAATCCGCCGGCACTTCGTGTATCGCGGTCACGCCCATAGTGTTCTGAGCCGTCAGCGCTGTTATCGCCGTCATCGCGTAAACGTCCAGCGCCGCGCAAGTCTTCAGGTCTGCCTGAATGCCCGCTCCGGCACTGGAGTCGGAGCCCGCGATAATGAGTACGGACAGCATGGGCTAAGCGTCGGCGGTCGAGGATGCAGCCGTCAAGCATACGAGCGCACGTTCGCCTCCCTATTCGGACCGACGAGCCGCGCTATAATCTCTCTCCGAAGGAGGACCGCCCTGCCCAGGCGCATCAACGTCCGCACCGGCGACTACCAGGAGCTGCTCGATATCACGGAGCGTGTGGCGAGCGCAGTGCGCGAGATGCACGTCTACGACGGCGTCTGCCACGTCTACTCGCCCCACACGACGGCGGGGCTGATCGTCAACGAGAACGCCGACCCGGATGTCTGCGCTGACATGATTTCGCGCCTCGACGAGCTCGTTCCCGTAAACGCGGCCTACCGGCACGCCGAGGGCAACGCACACGCGCACATTAAGGCCAGCCTGGTCGGACAATCGGCGGCGATTCCCGTCGAAAACGGGCGCCTGGCGCTAGGCCGCTGGCAGGGGATCTTCCTTGCTGAGTTCGACGGCCCGCGCGAGCGCACCGTGCTCGTGAGCGTGGTAGCGGAATGACCCTTCGAGAGCTGCAGGGCGACGGGGCCGAAGCTCTGGACCGCGCCATCGAATTGGCGGCGCGCCTGATCGCTCTCGCCAACCACGTTGTGGCGCTGGTCGGGGCGGGACTGTCGGCGGAAAGCGGGGTGCCAACGTTTCGCGGGCCTGACGGCCTCTGGACGAAGCACGGCGAGCCCGACCTGAGGGACTATGAGCGCTTCGTCGAGGACCCGAAGCGCTGGTGGGAGATGCGACAAGAGCGCGCCAGCCGCTTCGCCGAACTTGCCCAGGCGCTCGATACGGCTGTCCCGAATGCGGGCCACTTCGCCCTTCGCGACCTCGAGGAGATGGGCCGGCTCCAACACATCATCACACAGAACATCGACAACCTGCACCAGATCGCCGGCAGTCAGGCGATCACCGAGATCCACGGCAACCGAACGAAGCTTCGTTGCGTGTCCTGCAACCACCGTTGGCCTCTTGAAGGATTCGAGATCAAAGAGTTCCCGCCGAAGTGCCCTGAGTGCAGAAGCGGGATCGTTAAGGGCGATACCGTCATGTTCGGCGAACCGATCCCTCGAGACGCGCTCGACGAGTGCATTAATCAGAGCCGCATGTGCGACTGCATGCTCTTGATCGGCACTAGCGCCGTCGTCTATCCCGCCGCAGGCTTTCCCGTCGATGTTAGATCTTCAGGTGGAGCATTGATCGAGGTGAATCCGAACGAGACGCCGCTAACCGAGCTGTGTGATGTGGTCATCCGTGCGCCGTCGGGCGAAGCGCTGCCGCTGGTAGTTGCGAAGCTGAGGACTGCCTGATAGGGCTTCGCCCGAGCGCGTATGCTATCTTGCACGCATGAACGCCCTCGAAGGCATCCGTGTCCTCGATCTCACGATCTGGCAGCAAGGCCCGATGTCCACGGCTATGCTGGCCGACTGGGGCGCCGACGTAATCAAGGTCGAGGGCCCGGATTCGCCGGACCCCGGCCGCTCGCTCGTCCGCTACGACGTTGGCGACAAGGGCCCGAACGCGTACTTCGAGACGCACAACCGAAACAAGCGCGGTCTTGTACTCGACCTCAAGTCTGAGGCGGGGCGAGAGATCTTCTACCGGCTCGTTGAGAATGCGGACGTCGTCGTCCAGAACTTCCGCCCGGGGGTGTGCGATCGCCTAGGCATCGACTACGTGACGCTCGCCGGACGAAACGCCCGTCTAATCTATTGCCAGGCGTCTGGCTTCGGGCTGAAGGGCCCGGACGCGCAGCGGCCCGCCCTTGACCCGCTGGCGCAGGCGCGTGGTGGGCTTATGAGCGTGACCGGAGAGCCCGACGACCCGCCGACCCGCACCTTCGGGGGAATGGCGGACCAGACGAGCGCATTTCTGCTCGCCTACGGGATCGTCCTCGCCCTCTTCCACCGGGAACGCACCGGCGAAGGGCAGATGGTCGACGGCTCGCTGCTCCAGGGGCAGATCGCCGCGCAGGCGTTCAACATCACGAA
This sequence comes from Chloroflexota bacterium, assembly GCA_005882985.1. Taxonomy (GTDB): domain Bacteria; phylum Chloroflexota; class Dehalococcoidia; order SM23-28-2; family RBG-16-64-32; genus CF-163. Next base: position 5,179 of record VBEJ01000079.1, on the reverse strand, counting down.
CTTCCTCATGTCTGGCAATTACGGCGGCTCCCCGCTCCCGCGCATACCTCGTGGCCTAACGAGCCCCCTCTGGAATCAGTACAAGGCGAGTGACGGGAAATGGCTGATGATCGGCATGCCTCAGTTCGGCCGGTACTGGCCGCCCTTCCGGGAGGCCGTCCACGAAGCGACCGGCGATTGGCTCGAGCCCGAGCGCCTGGGCCTCGACTGGATGCGCACCAACGCCGCCGACCTCATGCAGCTCATCGCGCGCCTTGACCGCATCTTCGCGACGAAGCCTTCAACTTTCTGGCGCGACCTCTTTCGCCGCTACGATTTCCTCTTCGAAGTCGTCAGCGAGTACAGGGACCTCGAAAAAGACCCGCAGATAATCGAAAACGGGATGTTTGCGACGCTCGAGCACCCGGCACACGGCACGCTTCCTATCGTCGGCCCCGCGGTCAACCTAAGCGCTACGCCTGGAACTATTCGCACGCCGGCGCCGGAGTTCGGGCAGCATACGGAAGACGTGCTGCTGGAAGCCGGGCTTTCATGGGACGAGATAGGCAGACTGCGGGAGCGGGGCGTGATCGGAAGCCGGGTGCCGGACAGGGCGAGCGCCGGATAATGGGGCTGCTTGACGGGAAGACCGCCCTCGTCTTCGGCGTCGCCAATGATCACTCGATAGCATGGGGTATCACGCAGGCCCTCCATCGCGAGGGTGCGCAGATCGGCCTTAGCTACGCGGGGGAGGTGCTCGAGCGGAGGGTCAAGCCACTCGCTGCCTCCATCGGCGCGGAGTTCGTCGAGCCGTGTGATGTTTCCAGCGACGACGAAATCGTGGCGTTGATGGAGAAGGCGCGGAAAGCGTTCGGCGGAATCGACATCCTCGTCCACTCGATAGCGTTCGCCAACCGCGAGGAGCTCAGCGGAGGCGTTCACGAGACTTCTCGCGAGGGGTTTCACCTGGCGATGGACATCAGCGTCTACTCCCTCATCGCGATTGCGTGCCGGCGAGAAGCACATACGCGTAAATGCCATCTCGGCAGGGCCAATCCGCACCCTTTCGGCTGCCGGAGTATCCGGCTTCAAGGGCCTCCACTCTCGCTTCCGCGACATCGCCCCACTACGCCGAAACATCGGCATCGAGGAGGTCGGCAACGCCGCTGTCTACCTCTGCTCCGAGCTGGCCGCGGGCGTCACCGGCGAAGTGCACTACGTCGACGCCGGCTATAACATCGTTGGTCTGCCGATTGCCGACGACTCGGCGTAGGGCGAGTTCGTTTGGCAAAAACGCGTGTGAGGTTAATCCCTCGATGCGCCACTCCGTGGCTACTCGGGACGAACGGATTAGACTGGCTTGGGCGATTGGGGAGGCGACGCTACCAGCTAGGCGCGGCGGTCAGCGACCATTTGCTCGCGCAGCTTGCGTAACGTACGGAAGAGGATGACGCGCACGTTCGGCTCGCTCAGGCTCATGATTTGAGCGATTTGCCCGTTGGTAAGCTCTGCGTCGAACTTGAGCGAAATGATGTCCTGCTCGCGTTGCGGAAAGTCCTGCAGCAGTTTGCTCACGGTGCGCATTTCTTCGCGCAGGAGGATATCGCCCTCGACGGAAGTGCCGCTGGGAGCGATTTCGCGCAGGACGTCCGGGTCCACGACCGTTTCGCGGTGGCGTTTGCGGGCGTGGCTGATGATGACGTTGCGTGCGATGGTGAAGAGCCACGTAGAGAACGCCTCATCGTTTCGCAGCGTGTCAGCTTTCAGGAAGGCGCGCTCGAAGACGTCGGCCACGAGGTCTTCGGCCAAGTGGACGTTGTGCGTGTGCCCGTAGACGTAGGCGAAGACGCGAGGGAAGAACTGACGGTATTTATCGGCGAACTTATCGATGCGGCGGTCAAGAACAGGGCTGTCGCTGGCCGCAGACGGAAAAACCCGCAGAGTCGTCATCGGTTGGGGGTGCGCTTGTTGCCTCAAAATCCTGCGGGAAAAAGGCTTGCCCTACTGGACAAGTGTGGGTGTCATGAGCATAATGACACCTGAATTCGGCTTCGGTATCGCGTAAAGTAGTTTTCTAGTTCGCGCATTGGCGTTATAATATCTGTGGTTTACTTTATCATTATGGAATTGCAATTCTGCAATAAATCAGAGGCCACTATAGCGGCAGAGCGACCGGCCTGTCAACCCTATGCGTTACGATAACGAGCTTGAATCCACCGAGACGATGCATCCGGGGGTGACTCATGGCTAAGAAGTGGAACTTTCTCAGCAACTACGGACTTGTCCTGACGCACCTTGTCCAGAACCCTCGCGCGACCCTTCGCGAGATTGCCCGCGGCACCGACCTGACCGAACGGGCGGTCTACCAAATCGTGCGTGACCTCGAGGTGAACGGCTTCATCCAGAAGCGACGTGAGGGGCGCAGGAACATTTATACGGTAAACGAAGGCGCCTTGTTCAGCTTCCCGGTATACCAACAGCTCAACATCGCGCAGATGATCACCGCCCTGCGCCGCATGATGGAAGAGCGGCGCGCGACGGCGTAGAATAAAGCCCTCCTTAAACTCGCCCCAAGGAGGTTGCCCATGACAGATATCTCGATTACCCAGGGCGGACAACACGCATCCGCGCATCGGGAGGCCAAGCCCAATAAGTGGGCGTTGACCCTCTGGGCGCGCGCCTTCCGACGGCTCGCCCGCCGCTGGACGGTCCACAGCCACGTCCGCAAGTACTGCCGCCCCTTCACGGTCGAAGGTGCGGAGAACCTTGCCTCGATCGAGAACCCCGTGCTGATCATCGCGAACCACACGAGTCACTTCGACACCGTGATCGTCCTCTCCCTTCTGCCCACGTCGATCTACGACCGCACAGCGGTTGTCGCCGCGGCGGACCGCATGTACCGCGAACGCATCAAAGGGATGTGGCATTCCCTGCGCTACAACGCTTTCCCCATCACGCGCGGCGGCGGGCGAGAGGCGCTCGCCTACTCGCAGTGGCTTCTACACAACGGCTGGTCGCTCCTCATCTTTCCCGAGGGGAAACGGTCGCGAACGGGAGAGCTTCTGCCGTTCCACGGCGGCCCGGCCATACTCGCGACGCTGCAAAACGTCCCGGTCCTCCCGATCTACATCGAAGGCGCCAGCCGCATCCTTCCGCCCGGGACAAACCGCTCGCAGCCTGCGCCAGTCGTCGCTCGCGTAGGGAGCCTGCTGACGTTCCCAGAGGGGACTCCGATCGGCGATGCCAAGCACGCGATGGAGGAGGCCGTCCGCGCTCTCGCCGGCACGCTGGCGGCGGATCATGAGCAGGCCGCCGCTTCGTAGCTGCCCGCTCGTCCAAGCCCTCTTTGCGTTTCGGTAAGCCCTCAATATCGAGCGAATTTCCGGCTCTCTCCGGGTGACTTTCGGTTGCGTTGGTGTTAGTATCCTCTGCGTTCTGCGGGGGTGCCGGTCGCAGAAGGAGGTTGCCCATGACAACCGCCCGCGTAAGCGACACCAAGGCAGGCGCTTCCCGCACCGCCGACGTTAAACCCCACCGCTGGGCGCTCGCCCCGTGGGCGCGAGCCTACCGACGTCTCGCCCGCCCAATTATCGTGACTAGGCACGTCCGCCGCTTCTGCCGGCCGCTCACCATCGACGGAGCGGAACACCTCGAGCGGCTCCAGAACTCGGCGCTAATCATCGCCAACCACGCAAGCCATTTCGATACGCCGGTCGTGCTGTCGCTTCTTCCGAACCACATCTATGACCGCACGGCGATCGTGGCCGCCGCTGACCGCATGTATCGTGAGCGCATCAAAGGGATGTGGCACTCGCTGCGCTACAACGCCTTCCCGATAGCCCGCGGGGGCGGCAGCGAGGCGCTGTCTTATTCGCAGTGGCTGCTGCAGAACGGGTGGTCGCTCCTGATCTTCCCCGAGGGACGGCGGACGCGCACGGGAAATCTACTTCCCTTCCATCCGGGGCCGGCGATCCTGGCGCTCTCCCAGCGGGTGCCGGTGCTTCCGATATACATCGACGGCACCGCGCAGGTACTTCCGCCGGGGACGAAGTATGCCCGCCCCGCTGCGGTTCGCGTGCGCGTCGGCGAGCCTCTGGGGTTCGAAGAGGGCACTGGCGTCGCTGAGGCGAAGCAGACCATGGAGGATGCAATGGCACTCCTAGCCGGCCGATCGATTCCTCAGCCGCCGGGAGGTACTGTCGAACTAGCGCTCGCGCAAGAACGGGCGCCGGCCGGCGTTCGCTAGGTCCTCGAAAGCGTCACGCAGGTCGGACTGCTGGAGGAATTCCGTAGCGCCGGTGCCCGCCCGTAATCATATACTCGACGATACCTACGCCTTGCTCGCCGTGGAGCTCGAAGCGGCAGTGCTGATCGAAGCCAAACGCCGCGGCGTCGGCCCGCTCCAGCGCATCGCTGTCTGAATCGGCCCAGCGCGCGAGCCCTGGCGCGAGGAAGATCGTCTGAATCTCGGATGCAGTGAGCCGCTCGATCTTCCCGTCCGCCAACGTCAAATGGAAGTGCCCGACCTTCGGGCGTTTCGTCCCAGGCCATAGCTCGAGTTCATGTTCGATCTCCGTCACAGGCCGGACCTCGCCCGACTCCGGGATGAGCGCCCCGTCTGCGTGGATGACCTCTCCTTCGGGCGTCTCCCAGAGCCAAGCGGAAATGGAAAACGATTCGAACTGCGCGGAGATCCAGACCCAGAACGGGACGCGCGCCATGTCGCGAATGCCCCACGACCGGTCGCGCATCCCGATCAAGTCCGTGAATGTTCGGCCAGCGATCGTCAACGAGCCTTCATAAAGGCCTGCCTGCGTGTAGTGCATCTGCCTGACCACCTGATGTCCGTTGTTCTCCCACTCGATTGGGCTGAACCGGTAGAGCGGACAGCGCTCCTTGAAGACGAGCGAGCCGCTGATGCCGCTCGCTTCATCCTCAATGTCGAGCGCCCAGGACTTGAGAGGCTCGATCACATTGAAGGAAAGAGTGCCGGCTTTCATTAATTCGCGGTCGTTGTTGAGGGGCCGCACCTGGAGATAGGCATAGTGCTGGCCGGCGTGGGCCGCGAAGATGTACGCCTGCGACATCTTGTGGTTCGGAAAGGCGCCGAGCCCGGTGATGAGCGCGAACTCACCGTTCCGGTCGTGAACGTTGAAGTAGAACCGGTCTTGCCATTCCGGATGGTCCGAGGCCACGCTCG
>VBEJ01000182.1 GCA_005882985.1 Chloroflexota bacterium | reverse complement strand
TCCACGGACCGTTTGAGGATCGCCCTCTTTCGGCTTGCCGTAATGCGCGGTGGCTCCAGCGCCCGCTCGAGTGCGAGCGGCGGGTTGAGGGCGATGGCGCGCGCCTCGCCGCCGTAGGCGGCTGGCTGGGGCCTTATCGGGGCAGGCGGGGGCTCGAGGGATGTGGGGCTGAGGCCGATGACGGCGGGGCTGATGTCGATACCAACCGGTATCCCCGACAACCTGGGCGACCTCGGTGACGTTTGTGGGTCTATGCCTTTCCTCCTCTTCGTGGTCCCGGCGAACACGATTCGGGCATAAAAGAAGCCGATCCCGAATCGAGGATCGACTTTCCCACGCCTACGAGGTTAGCTGACGGGTTAGGGCTGGAAAGTAGCCCTGTCGCCTACAGCGGCTTCACCCCTGAATTGGTTCCCCCGGTTCGCCTCAGGCGAATTCGGCGTGTGGCTCTTAGGTTTGTTCGGATTCTATGGAGGTCACCGCGTAGTGTCAACCTCAAGATGTATCAGTTGTGTAACAGATGGCGGAGCTCAATGCAGGATCTAGGAGCCCCGGGCGAACGGGTCGTCGATGACGAACAACCACGTGCCGTCCGGTTGCCGGCGAACGACTTCGATTGTCTTTCCCGACATCTCCTGGTCGCCCGCCTTCATTGTCCAGACGCCGTATGTTGCGGCCAAATCTTCGCCGGATCGCACCGTCCGCTCGACCTTGAGGTCGATCTGGGCCTTGCCCGCGAGCATGGGCGTCAGCGCCTGCCGAATGGCATCGCGGCCCTTCGCCTCCTGACCGGGCTGGGGTATTAGCGTCGCATCCGGCTCGTACAGCGCGACAAGCCCTTCGAGATCGCCGGCGTTCAACGCTTTCTCGAACAGCGCGTCCACTTCTTCCGGTGTTCGTGCGGGCATCTGCGTCTCCTTTCTGGGAACGGGCGCCATACTAGAAGGTGAGGAGACTCGTGTCAAACGAGTGCCGCCTTTGGTGCTAATATCGGCCCCGGGAAAGGAGCATCCCATGACGCGCCCTGTTGTGCATTTCGAGATCAGAGGCGAAGACCCGCAGCGCCTCGCCGAGTTCTATCGAGAGCTATTTGGCTGGACCATCGACGCCGCCAACCCGATGGGTATCATGACGGTGCAGCATGGCATCGGTGGGCCGGAAGACGGCGTCGGCGGGCACATTCGTCCGGCCGACGCGCCCGGCGTGAGCATCTTCGTGCAAGTACTCGACCTGGACGACACGCTGCGTCGCGCCGAGGCGATGGGCGGCCGCGCCGTCATGCAGCCGTTCGACGTGCCCGGCGGGCCGACCGTCGCGCAGATGGCCGACCCCGAGGGAAACCTCGTCGGCCTCGTCAAGCAATAGGACCAATTGCAAAAGCAGTTCCGCAGCGTCATTCTGAGCGCCGACCACCGACTTCAACGGAACCAAGCACCTCCCGAAGGAATCTGGAGAGGGGCTAGCGCCCGGAGGCCTGGGTCCGGTGCTCCTCTCCAAGAGCTTCCAACTGGCGAACGATCTCCTGTACCGTCTCGTCCGGCGTCTGATCGCTACTATCTACCCACATTCCCGCGCCTGCCATCGTCTCCCGCAGCACCTCATCGAGGTAGCGCGCCCACTTTTCCCCGAGAACGCGTTTGCCGCGCCCCTCATCTCGCTTCGCCGCAACGATCTCAGGCGACGGCGCGAGCACGATTAGTTCAAACGGAAGGCCGGCCAGCTCCGATTTCAGCTGATCGAACCGCTCGCCGATGATGATGTCGTCGATTACCGGAGTGAAGCCTGCCTCCAGGAATGATTTCGCGAGCAGGCAGGCGTTGTGTAGCCGCAGCCGGAGCTGGCGTCCCGCCTCCTCGCCGATGACTCCCGGCTCCGTCACCCACTCGCCCCCCGACACGATCATCTGCTGCAGCACGTCCGCCTCAATGTGCACGCCGCGCTCGAATGGCTGTGCGAGCAGCCGCGCGACCGTTGATTTCCCCGCGGCCTGGATGCCCGTAACGACGATGACGCGCGGCGGCCCGTCGCTCACTCGGGCTTAGGTCGGCGCAGCCGCTCCATCCACTCCCGGACGCGCTCCTCGTACCCCAGCTCGCCCGGCAGGTAGTACTGACGTCCGCGCAGCTGCTCGGGCAGGTGCTCCTGGCCGGAGTAGTGGCCGGGAAACGCGTGGTCGTACTCGTAGTCGCGGCCGTGGCCCATGTTTCGCATGAGCGGCGTCGGCGCGTTCCGCAGGTGGAGCGGCACCGGCTCCGCCAGCGTCCGTTGTGCATCCTGGAGCGCGCGTCCGTACGCCGAGCCGACCGAGTTCGATTTCGGCGCCGTCGCCAGGTAGATCGTCGCCTCGGCCAGCGGGAAGAACCCCTCCGGCATGCCGATAAAGTGCACCGCCTGCTGCATCGCCACCGCCACTTGGAGCGCCTGCGGATCGGCCAGCCCGATGTCCTCCGACGCGAGGATCACGAGCCGCCGCGCGACAAACAGCGGGTCCTCGCCGCCCTCTAGCATGCGCGCGAGCCAGTAGAGGGCCGCGTCCGGGTCGGAGCCACGCAGCGACTTGATGAACGCCGAAATGATGTCGTAATGCCAGTCGCCGGCGCGGTCATAGAGCGCGGCCCGGTGCTGGAGCGCCTCCTCGACCCGCTCGACGGTCACACGGCGAACGCCATCGCCCTCGGGCGGCGCCGTCTGCACCGCCAGCTCGAGGGCATTCAGCGCGATTCGCGCGTCCCCGCCGACCACCTTCGCAAGCGCCGAAAGCGTCTCGTCCTCGACCGCGATCCGCATCGACCCGAGGCCTCGCTCCTCGTCGGCGAGCGCGGTCTTCAGGATGCCCTCGACCTGCTGCGGCGTTAATGGCTCGAGCTTGAAGACGCGAGAGCGCGAGAGCAGCGGAGAGATCACCTCGAACGACGGGTTCTCGGTCGTGGCACCGATCAGCGTGATCGTCCCGTCCTCGACATAAGGCAGCACGACATCTTGTTGCGCCTTGTTGAAGCGATGGATCTCATCGATGAACAGAATGGTGCGCTGAGCTTGCTCGCCTAGCCTCTCGCCCGCCTCGGCGACCACCCGCCGCAGGTCGGCCACGCCGGACGCAACCGCGGACACCAGCTCGAAGTGCGACTGCGTGAGCGAGGCAATGATACGCGCGAGCGTTGTCTTGCCGGAGCCGGGCGGCCCCCAGAACACCATCGACGGCAGCTGGTCCGCGTCGATCGCTCGCCGCAGCACACGCCCCTCGCCGACCAGGTGCTCCTGCCCGACGAACTCCTCGAGCGAGCGCGGCCGCATCCGCGCCGCCAGCG
>VBEJ01000181.1 GCA_005882985.1 Chloroflexota bacterium | reverse complement strand
CGGGACGTTCAGCTACAGCCACGACGGCAGCGAGACCGCGAGCGACTCCTTCACCTACAAGGCCTGTGACAACGGGACGACGAACGGCTCGCCCGACGGCAAGTGCAGCGGCACGGCCACGGTCTCGCTTACGGTCACGCCGGTGAACGACGCCCCCGTATCGGTCGGCGACAGCGCCACCACCAACGAGGACACCTCGGTCGATGTAAACGTCCTCGCAAACGACACTGACGTGGACAATGCGAACTCCGACCTGCGAACCGTCTCGCTTCGAAACGTCACGGGAGGCACCGCGATCGTCCTTTTGGACGGCCGGACGGTTCGCTTTTCCCCGAACTCCGACGCAAATAGCTCCGACGGTTGGACCTTCAAATTCACTTACAAAGCCAACGATGGTGCTCTCGATTCGGCGAGTGCAGCGATCGTAACGATCACGGTCAACCCCGTCAACGACATTCCCAGGTTCACCAAGGGCGCCGACCAGACGGTCAACGAAGACTCCGGTGCCCACACGGCTTTGGGCTGGGCGACCAACCTCAGCACGGGCCCTGCTAACGAGGGCGGCCAGACGCTGGCCTTCATCGTCGGCAACGATAACAACGGTCTATTCAGCAGCCAGCCCGCAATCTCCTCGACCGGGACGTTGACCTACACGCCAGCCACCCAGGCCAGCGGAGTCGCAACCATCACAGTTCAGATCCACGACAACGGTGGCACCGCCAATGGCGGCGTCGATACTTCCGCTCCGCAGACCTTCATGATCACCGTCAACCCTGTCAACGACATCCCCAGCTTCACCAAGGGCGCCGACCAGACAGTGAACGAGGATGCAAGTACCCAGACCGTCTCAGGATGGGCGACCAACCTCGGCAAGGGCCCGGCTAACGAGAGCGGCCAGACGCTGGACTTCATCGTCAGCAACAACAACAACGGTCTATTCAGCGGCCAGCCGGCGGTCTCGTCCACCGGCACTCTGACCTTCACCTCGGCTCCGAACGCCAACGGTGTGGCCACGGTTACGGTGAAGATCCACGACGACGGCGGCACCGCAAACGGCGGCGTCGATACCTCGGCTCCGCAGACCGTCACGATCACAGTGAACCCGGTCAACGACGGACCAGTTCTGACTATGTCGGCTTCCTCAACCGGTGGCCAGTACTCCGATCAACCATCGCCCGTGATCACGCTGACTGCAACGGACATCGACAACATGGGCTCACAGCTCACGTTCAGCGTTGATGCGCCGGGCCTACCGGCGAGTCTCGTGCTCACGCCGGCAGCGGGGTCCACGGCGCCGGCGAGCCCCAGCAGCCCCGGAACGCGAACCGCTACAATCTCCGGTCCGCTCGGCGTCGCCCCCGGCACCTACTTGCGGACGATCCGCGTGAGCGATGGAGCGGCAACGGACACGAAACCACTCACCGTCAACGTCACACAAGAGAACGCAGACCCGGTCGTTTACACCGGGCCGTCGATGCAGTTCACGGCATCGACAACAACCACGAGCGCTACCGTGCAGTTGCAAGCCACCATCACAGATATCAACGACGGATCGCGAGGAGATATCCGTAACGCGATAGTCCACTTCATGAACATGGACACGGTCCCGGCGACCGAATTGTGCCAAGTCGCCTATCCCGCGTCCGCGCCGAAGACTTTCGCACTCATCAACCCGGCGGATCTGACGCAAGCGACGGCGGGCTGTCCTTACACGTTCTCGCTCGGCAGCGCCGACAGCAACTCGTGGGACATCGGTATCTTCGTTGACGGCTATTACACAAGGGCCGCTCAAATTGACGACAGCATGGTCACCGTCTCCAAGCCGCTGGCCTCCCAATTCATCACCGGTGGCGGCTACTTGAGGCTAACGAGCGCCACTGCCGGCATCAACTCCGGCGACGTCGGTTCAAAGAACAACTTCGGATTCAACGTGAAATACAACAGCAAGGGCACGAACCTCCAGGGCCGGATCAACACGATTATCCGGCGCAACGGCCACCTCTACCAGGTCAAGGGAAACAACCTGCAAACCCTCGGCGTGCTCTACTGCAACGCGGGAACGGGCTGCACCGCCACGCCGCAGAACGGCTGCACCTACAACGCATCTTCGATTTGCTGGATCAAAGCAACGTTCAAAGGCGGAGCCAACATACAGGACGTAACCAACCCCGCGAACCCGATCTCGCTTGACGGTGGAGCTACGCTCCAGATGGATATGACCGACTACGGCGAGCCCGGCTCGAATGGACCGGCGGGCCCAGACTCGATGGCGATCACCGTCATCAACAAGGCTGGCAACCTCTGGTACTCGAGCAACTGGAACGGAACCAAGACGGTCGAGCAGCTTCTGGACGGTGGGAACCTGGTCGTGCACTAGCACAAACGAGGATCAAGGCGGCGGGCGCTCTAAACCTTTCAAGGTAAACCGCTAAGAGTTCGCAATCAGACGGGGCAGGGAAGCGCATGCTTCCCTCCCCCGTGTCATCCTGACGGCACCGTGTCATCCTGACGAATGAAGGATCTGTCCCCTAAGACGTCGCGGTTGAGATCTGCGCGGCGGGATACAGAGGCGGCTGCCGCACACCCCAGGATCCATCTAGTTCGGAGCACAGCTCTAGAAGAAGTCCGTCCCGCGCGGCGGGTACTCCGAAGCGAACATCCGGTCCGCGAGCAGCGCCGCCCGACCGTCACCTGCGTCCGCCAGCCCCGCGCGAACGGCGTCCGTCGCCTTCATAAATCCGTCGTACACGGCGGCAAACGTCGCGGCCTCCATCAGGAGGTCGCCGTTGGCGCCGTCCGCCCTCTTCGCGCTCAGCTTCCCGCCCGAGCACTCGATCCGCCACGTGCCCTGGTTCCACGGTGCTGCTGCATCGCTGATCGCCAGCGACAGCGCGCCCTCTGGCGCACCCGGCGCGGCCGGGCGAGCACCCACAGCTCTCTCGACATCGACGACGCGCAGCATCATGTTCTCCATGTACTCACGCTTCACCTGATACGAGTCATCGACGGCGTAGGCCAGCGGATCGTCCTGCGGCCCGAACCAGAAGATCTCGTCCGTCAGGTCGTGCGACAGGATGTAGCGCAGCAGGCCCTGGTAGGCGTCTGCGGTCAGCGCGACGAACTCTCGCAGCCAGATCTTGCTCGGCCGAAACGGCGGCGGCCCGCGCTCGCTCTCGTAGCAGACATATCCAGTCGCTTCGCCGTCCACCTCTCGCCAGACCGCGACGTCCGAAAGTCCCCGCTTGTCGTCATAGATGCGGCGAAAGAACGCCTCCTTCCACCAGCTCTCCGAGCGAACGAGCGGCCCCGTCCGGCGCTCGCTGTAGCGACGGAAGACCTGCTCGACCAGCGGCTGGTCCTCTTCCGTCACGCGCACAGCACGGCCCTTTGGAGGAGCCGCCTTGTACGGCGCGACTTGCTTCGGGTTCAGCGTGTACTTCAGGTTCGACGCTGCCACCATCCACCCGTATCTGCGATAGAGCGCCGGATGCGGAGTATACAGCCCCGACAGCGGCTGGCCTGCCTCCCGCATCTGTTCTAGAGCATGCCTCAGCAGCGTCCCGACGTATCCCTGGCGACGATGTTCCGGTAAGCACGCGACCGTCGAGACTCCGCCCATCGGCACCGGCACACCGTTCACAAGCATGGTGAAATCGTAGACACGCAGGGTGGCCACGATCTCGCTGTCCGCGAG
>VBEJ01000180.1 GCA_005882985.1 Chloroflexota bacterium | reverse complement strand
AACCTAATAATGCCGAAGCGATGGCGGATTGAGGCGGGGCCAACAGTTCACTATTTCAGCGACGGATGGGGGCCATTTCCACAATCCATCAAACGGGACGAATGGATTGTCGGCATCAAAGAAGTCATCGGCACTTTCAACTCGGGGACTTAGGGCCCGAAGGGGCCGGGTCAGGTTCGAGATGCCTGTGATGGTGGCGAAGCCGCCCGGCGGGTCCGGGGCGACGTTGAAGCGGGCGGTCCTGCGCGCCGGCTATATGCGCGCGACTATGTTATCAGCGTAAAGGGCGAAGGGCAGCTGCTTGTCGTTGCCGATCTGGATCGTACGTATGCCCGAAGTCCCCAGGCTGGCAGTCGTTGTCTGGTAGATGAGGCTCCCGTTCATGCTGACCTGGATCGTGCTGGTGCCGGTGCCTCCCGCGATCACATGGACCGAGAAGTTGGCCCAGGTCCCGAGCGGAAGCTTGGCCGACGTCGAGTAGGTGGTTGTTCCGTATACCACGTAGACCCGGCCGGAGTCGTTCCGGCGATAGAGGTAGACCATCCGCGTGCCGGACGAGTCGTATAGTTTGAAGATCGGCACTTCCTTTCCGCTGCTGCCTTCCATCGTGATCTGGAAATCGCCGGAGACCGTAATTTCCGGCTCCGACTGCAAAAGCGTCTTGCGTGCGTAGGCGTAGGACGTGCTGGAAGGCGCGGCCAGCGCGGCGGCGAAGCTCCCCGTCCGCACCACGTCACTCTGGACCGTCGCGCCGCCGTTGATTGCAGTATGGACGGACGTCCAATTGCTGAAGTCGCCGCTTTCGAAGCCGTCCGTGAATGCCACCGGGTCCACCAACCAGCTCTGGCTCGCCGCGGTCATGTCGACGTTGCCCGCAGGATCCGTGGCGCGAACGACAAACGTATGAGGACCGTCGGCCAGGGCGCTGTAGCTCGCCGGCGAGGTGCACAGGCTAAGAGAGGCACCGTCCAGCGCGCACTCGAACGTCGATCCAGTCTCGTTCGAGGAGAAGGCGAAGCTAGCTAACCGGATGCTCACCGTGCCGCTCGGGCCGGTATTGATGGTTGTCTCCGGGTGCGTCGTGTCGACCCTCCAGCTCCAGGTGGCAGGTGTCAGGTCGGCGTTGCCGGCTGGATCGGTTGCCTGGACCCTGAAGGTGTGCGGGCCGTCGCCGAGGCCGCTCGGGCTGGAGGGCGAGTTGCAGGCAGCAAGGGGCGCGCCGTCCAGCCCGCACTGGAATGTCGCCCCGGCCTCGTTCGAGGAGAAGGAGAAGGTGGCGGCCGCGTTGTTGACGAGCGGATTCGGACCGGCGTTGAGCGTTGTCTGCGGCGCCATATTGTCGACGGCCACCGTGTGGCTTGCGGAAGTCGTGGAGTTGGACGAGGTATCCATGGCGCGGGCGGCGATCGATACCAGTCCGTCCCCCACTGACGTTGAGTCCCAGGGGGCGCTGTAAGGAACGGCGCCGACAGTCGCCACTACTGTCCCGTTCACGAGGAAGTCGACGTGGTCAACCGCTAGGTTATCGGACGCATCGGCGGTCAGGGTCACAGTGCCGCGCGCCCATACGCCATCGGTGGGGGCAGTCAAGGTCACCGTGGGCGGCGTAGTGTCCAACGTACTGGTGTCGATCGTCCATGTGCGGTTAGCGGCAGTGGGGTCTATGTTGCCGGCGGGATCCGTCGCCCGCACCTGGAAGCTGTGAGGACCGTCGGCTAGCTCGCTGTACGAGGCGGTTGAGGCGCACGCCGCAAATGGAGTCCCGTCCAGGACGCACTCGAACGTGGAGCTCGCCTCGCTGGCGGAGAAGGTGAACGCGGCGGAGGAGGAGGTAGATGCGCCGTCAGGGCCGCTTGTTATCGTCGTCTCAGGCGGCGCCGTGTCTACACTCCAAGCCACGACGGGTGCGCCGGCGTCTGTATTCCCGGCGGCGTCCGTCGCCTGCGCCTGGAATGTGTGCACACCGTCGGCAAGACTCGAGTATGTGACCGGCGAAGCGCAGGCGGCGAACGGCCCGGCGTCGAGGCGACAGGCGAAGGTGACGTTCTGCTCGTCAGAGGAGAAGGAGAACGTCGCCGCGGTGCTATTCGTGAACGGCGGCGGGCTTGAACCGATGATGGTCGCGGGCTGGATGGTGTCGATGGTCCAGGCCACGCCAGCCGGCGTTGGGTCGATGTTGCCTACTGCGTCAATCGCGCGCACTTCGAATGTGTGCGGGCCTTGGGCCAGACCCGTGTAAGAGGCGGGCGAGGCACACGCCGCGAACGGAGCGCCGTCCAGGCTGCAGTCGAACGAGGAGCCTGTCTCGTTGGAGGAGAAGGCGAAGCTGGCAGAGGACGTGGCGACGAGCCCGGATGGCCCGCCCGTGATGTTGGTACCCGGCGGGATGGTATCGCCCGGGGTCAGCGTTACGACGAGCTGCGGCGCGAAGCCTGTGTTCTCGCGTGAGGCGTAGCGCACGCCATCCGAGCTGGTTGTGTTGATGCCGAGTGTGAGAAGGCCATCGCCTGCAACCGCGCCGGTAACGTCGAACTCGTACCAGGTGTTGGTGCTTACCGCTCCGAGCGTGGAAAGGACTGGTCCATCGATGGCCGGGCGGTTGTTGTACGTGACCGTGGTCTCGCCCCAGGACGTGTTGCTCATCTTTGCCGCGGAGCCGCCCTTGATGCTGCCGTTCGTCGTCACGTATAGCCGGAGCTTCGCCGAGGTCACCGTGTTGCCGGTGAGACCGGCGAGCTGGAACTTCAGATAGGCCTGCTGGACCGGCGAGGCGTCAACCAGGAGCTCCTTCTTGGTCCCGTTGTTGGTGTTTGGGATGGAGCTGTCCACGTACGCGTCTGCCACCGGTGCGAACGTGCGCACGGGTCCGGTCTGGGCGGTGGTTTCGCTCATCTCGTCCGAGTAAGGGGAGTAGCCGACGGCGTTCCAGGCGCGGACCCGGTAGGTGTATGGGGTGCCAGGGGTGAGCCCGGTGTCCGTGTACGAGGTGACGCCTGCGCCGACAGTGGCTATCTGGCTATAGGCGCCTGTCCCTGTACGGCGCTCGATACCGAAACCGCTCTCGTTTGTGCTGTTGTCCGTCCAGGCAAGCTCCAGAGTGATGTCCGGGTTCAGGACCGGCGAAGTGACCGTCAGGTTGCTGGGGGCGGCCGGTGGAGGAACGGGTTCTTGAGCCAGGCTCAGGTAATTGTGCCAGTAGTAGGCGTTCGTGTTGGCGCTCGCGAGAACCACCAGGCCGGTCGCGGTGTTGACGTTCTGCTTAGTCGAAGTGGGATTGCTGATGTCCGTGTCGCTGGAGCTCTGCAGGAAGGGGGTACCCAGCCCGGTCTCGAAGGAGATGTTATCGATTGGCGACTTCTTGTAGTAGATGGTCCCGCCGACCTCCGGCGAGACGGCGAACATGAAGAGCTCCCGGTGTTCCTCGTCAATCATCACCATCGGCCGCGTGTGTAGGTCCTCCACGGCTCCGAACGGGTACGCGCTCCACTTTGCCTGCTTATCGCGCACGATTAGCACCACGAATGGCTGGCCGGTATTGCGGTTGGCGGTCTTGATCGCGGCGAAGATGCGGCCGCTGCCGTCGCTCGAGAGTTGCTTCAGGTTGAC
>VBEJ01000179.1 GCA_005882985.1 Chloroflexota bacterium | reverse complement strand
TCCGAGCGGACTATCGCCTGTCACGTCTGTCCCAATGTAGTTGCCTTGAATGGCGTTGCCACTTGCCCGGCTGATTAAGACTCCAAACTCGTTGCCCGAGATGAGGTTCCGAGCTGCGGGGGTCGACCCACCAACGAGGTGGCCTCCAATAACGTCTCCCACGTCCTCCATTTCTACTCCGGCGAAGCCGTTGCCGAGCGCAGCTGTCCCGTCGTAGTTCGTACCGATGAAGTTGCCCTGCACTTTGTCATTTGAGGATGCAAAGATCGTCACCCCGCTATTTTGGTTCGCGGAAATTAGATTTCCGGCGCCCGGGCTCTCTCCGCCGATGAGGTTGAATTCGCCTCTCTCGATCAGCACGCCTGACTGGCCATTCGGGACTGCCGCCGTGCCATTCACGTCCGTGCCAATCCGGTTACCCTGCACCGTGATTACGCTTGCGTCGAATAGGGCAATGCCGAAGCCGCTGTTGCCGGAAATGACGTTACCCGCCTCTCGCGTGGTCCCACCAATGAAGGCGTTGGCGGGGTTGCCAGGGCCCACGTTCTCGATGCCGACGCCGTTCGGAAGCGCTGTCGTGCCATCGGCCGTCGTGCCGATAAAGTTGCCTTGGATGTACGTCCCGGAGTCGAAGCCTAATGTCACGCCGACCCGGCTGTTACCAGAGATGACGTTTCCTCTCCAAGGTTGTTCCCCGCCGATTATCGTGCTGTCTGCTGCGGCGACGAAGACGCCCACGTCATTAGGGACCGCCGCCATGCCAGTGAGGTCTGTGCCGATGTAGTTCCCTTCGATGAACGACACGGAGACGCCGTCAAGAATCGAAACGCCGTCGTGGTGGTTGCCCGAAATTACGTTTCTCTGACTCGGATCTGCGCCCCCTATGTGGTTAAAGAAGGAGTTCTCTATCACGACCCCCGATAACTCATTCGGTATGGGGAGAGCTCCGGTACGATCGGTGCCGATGAAGTTTCCGCTGACCTCGTTGGCCCCACCGCCCGAAATCAATACGCCGTCCACACCATTGCCCGAGATCACGTTCCGCTCAGGCGCTCCGCTTTGGCCGATTATGTTTCCGTTTTCCCTGAGGATAGGCGAGGTGATCACCACACCGGCCCCTCCATTTCCCAGGTCTCCGTCGGCGCTTGCGTTCGTGCCTATGTAGTTGCCTGTCACACGGTTTCCGCCCGCGTTCGCACCGGCGATTTCCACGCCGGGACCGGAATTGCCCGAAATCAGGTTTCGCTGGTCCGGATTGTTTCCGCCAAGAATGTTGAAAATTGAGTCACTGATCCGAACGCCCACCGTGTTCGGCCGAGCCTCGACACCCTTCTCGTCCGTGCCGATCAGGTTACCTTCAATTGCGTTCTCATTACCCCCTGCTATGAAGATTCCGGCACCGGAGAAGCCATTGATGACGAGACCTCGGATGATGCTTTTCCGAGTGTCCTGAAGCCTCAGGCCATCGGCATTGCCGGCGCTCGCACCATTCAAGACAACGACTTCCGGAGGTGTCGGGCCGATTATCGTCGCGGGGTCTGTGACTGCCGGCAGAGGAGATGCAGGCGCGATTGTAAATACCACGTCGGGTCCGCAGGTTGTGTCTCCAACGAAATCGATGCAATCGATTCCGAAAAGAATCGTGTCCGCCCCCGACGTGGCATTCGCCTCTTCTATCGCCGCCCGCAGCGTGCAAATCCCTCCGCCATCGCAGACGCCGTCCCCCGGCGCGCTGTCGGATGTATCAGCAGTCGAATTGACGACAAGAAGCAGCCCCGCCTCAGCGGGCAAAGGCGCCGTCGAAAGTAATGCCACCCCAATCGACAGGGCGGCCAATATCACAAGTCGGGTCACCGGAATCCAATCCCTCCCAAGGATAGTGCAGTCAGTGGAACACTTCGCTGGTAAAACGTCAACCCCATCGCACCGCGACGCTATCCCCGGAGAACAAGCGGCATAGTGCCATCTTCCCCATAGACATCTCGTCTTCCCCTGCTACGCTGTACTTGCGAAGTGTTCGTTCCAGCAGAAGGCATGCCTCAATCAACCCGGCCCACCTCAACGAGACCCGAGAGAACCTCGATTGAACGTTCTTCGTCCCGTTACCGATCGTCAGTCAATCGAGAATTTTCGCTCCCGGCCAGATACGGCCGACCCACAAAAAAAGAAATCACGCGGGCGAATAATCAAGATCCCCGAACGGTCCGCTCACTCGGTCAAGATTCGTACGGCAAACCCCGCTTGATCGTCTGTACTTCTGAGGCTTGGAGGTTCGCGGGTCCCCGGCTACCCTTCCTCCAGCTCGAACGCCTTGTGCAGCGCACGCACCGCCTCTCGCACCTGCTTCTCGTCGATCAAGCAGGTAATCCGGATCTCGCTCGTCGTGATCAGCTCGATGTTGATCCCTGCCTCGAACAGCGCCCGGAACATCCGGCCCGCGTAGCCAGCCCCCGACGTCATTCCCGCCCCCACTATGCTCACCTTCGCGAGGTGCGTATCCGCCAGCACGTCCGGCGCCTCGATCTCGACCGCCACCGGCTTCACAATCTCCAGCGCCCGGCCCAGGTCCGACCGCGACACCGTGAACGTCAGGTCGGTCAGCCGCTCGACACTCGCGTTCTGCACGATCGTGTCTACGCTGATCCCGCTTTCACCCAATGGCTCGAACAGGTGCGCCGCAATCCCCGGCCGGTCCGGCACGCCCCGGATCGTGATTCGGGCGACGTCCGTATCCTGCGCAATCGCCAGGACTTTGTTCCGTTGTTCCATGAACGGCCCTCCGTGTATCAGTGTACCCGGCGCATCACTGAAGCTGGACGCCACGTAGATTGGCATCCCCTGCACCGCCCCCAACTCGACGGCGCGCGGGTGCATCACCTTCGCGCCGTAGCTCGCCAGCTCCAGCATCTCCTCGTAGCTGATTTCCTCGAACTTCAGCGCCTCAGGGACCAGCCTCG
>VBEJ01000178.1 GCA_005882985.1 Chloroflexota bacterium | reverse complement strand
TGTGAAGAGCACAGCCCTGAAGGCCGTGTCGGAAGGCGGCGTTTGTCCCCTGGGCACTTCTTCGGCCGTGCCTAGAAAGCCCTCCACGTCCTTGCCTTCGACCTCGATGATCTCGTCCGGCAACAGGCCATGGGCCTCGCGGTGGACGGCGATGGCGACATCGGCGCTCGGCGCCTCGGCCAAGCAGAAGATCTTGCCGGCCGGCTCGTTGAACCAGTAACGCAAGTAGCGGACGCCGTATTTGTCCTGCACATCCAGGTCTTTGAGATGCGCGTTCGCGAGAGCGTCTGGTGTCACACCCTGCAGTTTGTGTAGGTCCATGTAAAGCGGCATGCTTAGCCCTCTCCCTCCCGCCAGTTGACCGCATAGACGCGCACCGGGTCTTCGAAGCCGCGGAGCACCTGCTCGCCCCGGTCACTGAAGCCAAAGCCCTTGCCCGCGGTCAGTTCCCGCACAACGTTGGACGCCAGAATTTCGCCGCCCTGGGCCTGATCGGCGATTCGGGCGGCGACGTTTACGGCCGTGCCGAAGAGGTCTCCATCCTCGGCCACAGGCTCGCCGGCGTTCAGGCCGATTCGCACCTGCAATGGCACGCCATTTGCCGACCCACCGGCACCACCACCTTCGGCGAACGCTTTCTGCACGGCGATCGCGCATTCCAGCGCCTTTCTCGCCGACCCGAACGACGCCATGAAGCCGTCGCCCGTCGCCTTTACCTCGCTCCCGCCGTGGGCGGCGAGCGCCTCTCGCACAATGCGCTCGTGCCCCCGCAGCACAACTCTTGCGCCCTCGTCACCCAAGCGCCGACGAGCAGGTTAAGGCTAGCATTGGGGCTGCTAGCGGCCTGCTCCTTGGCAATGTCCACCCGGAGCCAATCCAGCCTGCTGCGGTGCAGTACAAGGGTCGGTGCCTAGATGTCGGTTAAGAGGGCCGAAACATCGAGTTCTTCATACGCCTTCCACAGCGCCCGAAGAGCGTGCGGAGTGATGCTCTCACGCATTAGCGCCGCGAATTGTTGAGCGGACGCGCCCTCGGACCAACCGAGCCGCACATGCGCAATCGTTTGGATGTATAGCTCCCAGTCCGTCTCCATGAACGCGCGCGTCGCCTGCACCTGCGTCGCACGGGCGTAATCACTGCTGCGAGCATAGGTGCACCACAATATCAGGTGCGACACCCTCTCCGGATGGCGAGCCGCGTAGGCGATCGCCACCGGCCCGGTATGGAGGACGCCGAACAACGCCACCGTCTCCAACTCGAGCCGGTCCACCACGGCCTCAAGATCCGCAACGAGCGCGTCGAGAGAGTACTCAGTCACGTCACGGTCAGACATGCCTATTCCGCGTCCGTCATAGCGGATCAGGCACAGCTTCGTCGCGAGGCTCTCGTACCAGCGACGATACTCCGGGATCTGCCATTCGCGCTGGATGTGACTGCTCCGAAACCACGGCATGTGCACGAACGGCATCCCCTCGCCGATTGCCCAAAAGGCGATATTTACGCCGTCATTCGTCGTGGCGTACTGAATTCGGGGCTCCATAGCGCGTCCTATGCTACACGATTCGACGCGCGCCCTAACACCACTTCCGAACGGTTTCCTGTATACGGAAATGTTATGCCCGCAAGCCGGGCTGAAATGAAAACGTTATGCGCCCGGTGGCAGAATGTGTCAGTCCCCAGAACCAGGTCAAGCGTACATTTGCATTTGGTGCGCGGGTAGGAGGGTTTTGATGACACGCGACGACGCTGCTCTTAAGGACTGGTGCCGCAGTCGTATCCACGACAGGTACCGCGAGGCTTACCGTCTGACGTTGGAAGTGGGCCTTCAGGCCCAGGAGAAGGAAGACCTCAGCACGCTCGCCCAGACGATGGACAGCCTGGACTCAGCTATCGAAGTGCTCGAGCGGGCGCGGCGAGAGCTGGTAGCGGTCTAGGGCACGTATGGCAGCGGCTCGAAGATAGCGGGCTGCTTTTAAGACGAAAGACGCCAAGGTCCAGCGCGCGAGGGGGCGGGTTTCGAGCCCGCCCTCTCCGGTTTCATATCACGGCGACCGCTTCGATCTCGACCAGCATCTGCGGCTCGGCCAGCGCTGACACCTCGATCATCGAGGACGCGGGGCGGATTTCGCCGAACGCCTCGCCGTGGGCCCTCGCAGCTTCTTCGAGACGCGAGATGTCGGTCAGGTAAATGCGCGTTCGCACGACATCGTTCAACGAGGCGCCGGCCTCGATAAGCGCCTTCTCGATGTTCGAGATCGCCTGCTTCGCCTGCGCGTAGACGTCGCCTCTGCCCACAAGCCGGCCGTCCTCGCCCCAGGCCACCGTGCCCGAGACGAAGATCGTGTCGCCGGCGCGCACTGCACGCGAGAAGCCGATCTTCGGCTCGTAGGGAGACCCGGAGGAAATGCGACGACGGTCGGTCAAGGCTATCGCCTCTTGTAGGTCCCGGTCAGCTTTGTCTCGCCAACGATGCGGCCTTCCATGGCCTTGAGCAGGTCAGCTTTGGAGGCACCCGAGGCGAGATCCAAGACCCCATCGAGTGCATAAAGCCTGAAGTTATAGTGGTGAGCGTTGCTTCCCGGCGGGCAGGGGCCCCCGTAGCCGTTATCTCCAAAGTCGTTGCTGCCCTGCACTGCGCCCTCGCCGTTGGCGGGCCGGTCGGTCTTTTCCACACCCTCTGGCAGGACGCGTGCTTGGCCGCGAACGTTGTATATGACCCAGTGCGTGTACGTCCCGCCGGGCGCATCTGGGTCGTCCATGATGAGGGCGAAGGACTGAGTCCCGTCCGGACTGCCCTGCCACTCTAATGCTGGCGAGACGTCATCGCCATCACAGGTGAAGCGCGCGGGGATCGATTCGCCGTCCGTGAACGCCTCGCTGGTCAGGGAAAATGCCATCGTTCCCTCCTTTGGCGCAGCTGTTACGGCAGCCGAGCTGCGCAGAGAGCTGGCTGTCGTGTCAGTGCCAGCCGACTCATCATCGCCTCCACAGGCGGGGACCACCACCGTGAGAGCGACAGCGAATAGCAGTGCGCGCACCCACATCGGTCTTTCGCTTTACTCCAGCTCGAGCGCGACGAGGGTTCCCCGTGCCAGCCAGTCGCGATGCGATTTGCGGATGCGCGACGGCGACGGAATCGTCCAGTCGACCACAGGGACATCGAAGTAGTCGTAAGGGACAATGGTCTCGATGTACAGCTGCTCAGCGTCCTCGCGCTCCGCCGCGTCCGTGATTTCGCGCAACGTTATACCTCGCGTCCGGATACCCAGCCGAGCCTGAGCCTGCGGGTCTGCCCGCAGATTCCTTAGCCAGTCGGATTGGGCCCCCAGAATCGCCACTCCGTATAGCGTCTGGCCGTCGCGGATCGCTCGAATCGGCCGGCGGCGGCGCTTGCCCGTCCGGCGGCCGGTCACTGTCAGCAGCGCGAACCCGCGCGGCACAGGCAGCACGCGAAAGAAAGCGGGAGGCCCGCTGTAATTGGCGAGTTTATGGAACCAGCGGCTCTTTGCGAACGGGTTGGCCATCGGGCTATTCGAACATCATCGCCTGTGCCGAGCGAGGGGCTTCAAGGCCGAGATGCGCATAGGCGTGGCGCGTAGCAACGCGTCCGCGGGGCGTGCGCTGGAGGAACCCGACCTGCATCAGGTACGGCTCGTAGACATCCATAATGGTGTCCGCCTCTTCCGAAATCGACGCTGCGATCGTCTCGATACCAACCGGCCCGCCGTCGTACTTCTCGATGATCGTGCGGAGCACTTTGTGGTCGACATCATCGAGGCCGAGGTCGTCGACGTCCAGGCGGACCATCGCCTCTTGAGCGACCGCCGCCGTGACCTTCCCATCAGCGCGCACCTGCGCGTAGTCCCTCACGCGGCGAAGCAGGCGGTTTGCCACGCGCGGCGTCCCCCGCGAACGTCGCGCAATCTCCTCCGCGCCGTCGTGTTCGGTGGGCACCTTCAGGATCTCGGCGTTGCGACGGATGATCGCGGCGATCGCCGGCTCGTCGTAGAAATCCAGCCGGTAAACGGCCCCGAAGCGGTCACGCAGCGGCGGCGACAGCATCGCGTAGCGGGTGGTCGCCCCTACGAGGGTAAAGTGCGGGATCGAGAGGCGAACGGAGCGCGCGCCCGGCCCCCGGCCGAGCACGATGTCGAGCGCGAAGTCCTCCATCGCCGGGTAGAGTACCTCTTCCGCGGCCCGGGGCAGACGGTGGATCTCGTCGATGAAGAGCACGTCGTGCTCCTGGAGGTTCGTCAGGATTGCGGCGAGGTCGCCCGCGCGCTCGACCGCAGGGCCGGAGGTGACGCGCACCGAGACGCCCATCTCGCCGGCGATGATGTGCGCGAGCGTCGTCTTCCCGAGCCCGGGCGGGCCGTAGAAGAGCAGGTGGTCAAGCGGTTCGTCGCGCTGCTTGGCGGCGTCGATGGCGATGCCGAGGTTGTCCTTAAGCTTCTCCTGGCCGATGAATTCATCGAGCCGCCGGGGCCGCAGCGTGACGTCGATCTGCTCGTCGTCGTCACGTGACTTGCCGGAGATAATGCGCTCCTCTG
>VBEJ01000010.1 GCA_005882985.1 Chloroflexota bacterium | reverse complement strand
CATGTCGGGTTCGTCATCGCCCAGATGACTTCGCCGCGTTCGGAGCGGCCGCGGGGGCCGCGCAGCTCGGCGCGGACGTAGCGGCGGCCGGCGACGTCGAGGGAGAACTCGTGGGTAGACTCGACCTTGTCGAGCGGGCGGATGTCGATGGGGACGCCGTCGGCAATGAGCCAGAGGCGGCGATCCATCCCGCCGTTCACGTCGATGCGAAAGCGGATCGGGCGGCCGTTGCGTGGTTCAATCGTGTCGCCCATCAGGGTCTCGAAGCGGCCGTCGCCGTCTGCGTCCGCCCTCAGGATTAGGCGGGTATTGTTCGGCGCGTCGGTGAGGAAGATGTGTCCGGCGCGGATGGCGTCGAGGATAGCTTGCTCGGGGCGTGGTCGTTCCGCTCGTCCTACGAGAACCTCAGGACGAGCGGGAAGCGGCGCCGGCGATGCATCGACAGACTCAGCACGAACGGGGGATAAGCCGGCGTAGACCCAGGTGGTCGGGTTGGCGAGGCCGTGCGGGTGGCGGGGCTCGGCGGGCGGGATCGAGTGCACATCCGAGCCGCCGACCGCGACGACGCGCTGGCCTTGGCGGAGAAGCGAGTCCCAGCGCTCGAGCGACTCCCAGTTGTAGAAGCGCCAGGGTGCCTGCCAGACCTCCATCGACGGGTACCCCTCCCAGCCGCGAAAGAACCAGGGCGGGCCGATGGGCTTCGGGTGGTTTACCGAGATGAGGCCGCCCTTCTGCAGCACGTAGCGGCGGACGGCTTCGATCGAGGCCTCGTCGGCGCAGCGGAAGTCGATCCACTCGCGGAGGCCCCACATGTTTGCGTGGCCCCAGTATGTCGTGACCTCCTCGCCCGGAATCAGGACGATGGGCAGGTCCGAAAGGCGTTCGAGCTCCTCGAAATGGGTGCTCGTGTTGTGGTCCGTTACCGCCAGGAAGTCGAGGCCGAGGCCGACGGCGTTGCGGACGATCTCCTCGACGGAGTTGAGTCCGTCGGAGTGGACGGTGTGGCAGTGCAGGTCGCCTTTTAGCCAGCGCGGGCGCTTCGAGAGCTGGGCGTTGTGCTCCGCTCGTCCTACGAGTGCCTCGCGCGAGGAAGAACTCCGGCCGCGAGGCGCCGCTCCAGCCGCGGAAGCCGGCGGGCTGGGGGAAATCGTAGCCGCGCGAGTCGAAGATGCCGATATCGACGACGTTTCCGGGGCCGTTGCCGAACGGCGCGGTGACCGGATCGGAATAGCGATACGAAACGTGGATACGGGAGGCGTTAGGCGGGACGTTGAAGGAGAGGTAAAAGTAGGGCTGCTGCCGGACTTGCTCCGCGGCTATGTGGCCCTCGAAGCGGACCGTTTCTGACAAACCTTGCTCCCGGGATGCGCCAATCGCCTTCGATCGGCCGCTGTCAGAATAGCACAGCGCTTGCCGCGAGCTGTGTCGCTAGCGTGAGGTGGCGCCGGAGCGGGCGGTGCCGAAAGCGGTGGTGAGAGAAGCGCGGCGGGTGAGGAGGCAGGGTAGTCGCGTCGAATGAAGGACGGCGTTGGCGGTGCTGCCTACGAGCCGGCTGTCGAGGTGGTCGCGGCCGCGGGTCGTGAGAGCGATGAGTCCGGCGCCGCTCTTCTGCGCCGCATTCACGATCTGTCCGGGTGGGTCACCGACAGCGACGATCGTTTCGACTTCTATCCCTTCGTCCTGCAAGCGTTGGGCGGCGCGCGCCACAAACACGTTGGCTTCGTGGATAGAGGCGGAGGCCCCGGTGGCGTATGTTTGCGTCTGCCGTCCGTAGTTATCGGTCATCGGTGGGACGGCGTGGCAGACGGTGACCGACGCTCGGAAGGCCTGCGCAAGCTCCTGGATGACGGGCAGGATGTCAGCGGAGTAATCGGAGCGATCGACGGCGACGAGAATCCGGTCAAGCTCGGGAAGCACCGCCTGAACCGCGGAGGCGCGCACGACGACGATCGGCCGCGTCATCTTCTCGAGGACGCGGTCAAGGACGGCGCTGATGAGCCAGCGCACAGTGCCCGAGCTGATGACGGTAAGGTCGACGTTCTCGGCGTGGTCAAGGATCGTCTGGGCGGGCTCGCCGGCGGCGACTTCCATCTTAACGCTCAGGCCCTTGTTCTTGAGGTGGTCGCGCCGGGACTGAAGATAGGCCTCGGCCTCCTTGCTTCGGGTCGCGACGTCGCCGAGCGAAGGGTCGACCACGGTGAGCAAGTGGATAGCGGCGCCCGAACGTTGGGCGGCCTTCTCCGCCCACAGTAGGCCGGCCTCCGCGAGCGGGGTGCCGTCCAGGGGTGCAAGAAGCTTGTTCAGCATACGGGTGTCCGTCTAAGTGCTTAAGATGCTCGCGGCTGCCTCGCGGTTACATTCGGGCGGGCCGTTGATCCATAGTAAGATTGGCTACCGATGAGCGGCGCGATCCGGGGGGCCCGCATCCTGACTCCCGACGAAAGCATCGACACCGGGACAGTCGTCTTCGACGACGAGGGCCGCATCACCTATGCCGGCCCCGCCACAGAGGTGCCGCCGGGCGCCGAAATCACGGAAGCAAGTGGTTTGACGCTTGCGCCGGGTTTTATCGATCTTCACGTCCACGGCGGCGGTGGCTTCTCGCTGGCCACGAAAGACTCCTCCGAAATCGAATCCTATGCGCGTTGGGTCACCTCACGGGGCGTCACAGGCTTTTTAGCAACGATTTTCGCTTCTGACTTTGACGAAGCGCTGGCGTTCGTGGGCGCAGCGGGCTACGTGTCCGACTGGCAGCCCGAGGGCGGTGCGGCAATTCTCGGAATCAACCTCGAGGGACCGTTCGTCAACCCCAAGCGCCGGGGCGCATTGCCTAAGGCATGGGTGCGAGCGCCCAGTCCCGCCGAGCTGGCGGCACTTTCCAACGCGAGCGATGGCTCGATTAAGCTGATGACTCTGGCGCCTGAACTCCCCGGCGCTGAGGAGCTACAGCAATCTGCACTGGAGGACTGGATTACAGTGGCAGTCGGCCATACCGACGCGACGTACGAGGAAGCTCGAACGGCCTTCGGCGCCGGCGCCTCTCATGTAACACATGCATACAACGGCATGCGTCCCTTTCACCACCGCGACCCGGGGCCTGTGCTCGCAGCCATTGACTCGCCGCACGTTACGCTGGAGCTCATCGCGGACGGCGTGCACCTCCACCCGGCGACCGTGAGAGCGATTGTGCGCGCGGCTGGGTCCGACCGTATCGCGCTGGTAAGCGATGCCGTTCCGCCGGCCGGCTCGGACGGAGGCGTCTTTCGGGTCGGCGATCAGGACGCGACGCTTACGGGCGACCGAGTTCTGCTTCCTGACGGGGCAATCGCGGGAGGGGCGGCCACGATGGGCGGCATCGTCCGCAATGTGGTCGAATGGGGCGCTGGGAGCCTCGCAGAGGCGGTCCGAATGGCATCGACCGTCCCCGCACGGGTGCTGGGGCTGTCTGACCGAAAGGGCCGGCTCGCGCCAGGGTTCGACGCGGACCTGGTCGCGTTGGACAACAACCTGAACGTCGCGATGACCTGGGCGGGTGGGCGCCTCGTGTTCGCGGGCGCCGAACATTTCAACTAGCCGCTCACACCCGTCAGTTATGTAACTCGCTACTTGAGGTGGCGTCTTACTCAGTGGGCGAAGGAAGCGTGTGAAGCGCCGATGCGCGCAAGCCCCCGGAAACAGGACGGTATGAGCGAATCAGCAGCACACTCGAAGCCAATACTTGACGAAGAACGGCTCACGCGCGAAGAGTCGATGATCCGCCGCGTGGCGTGGGTCGGCGGGGTCGCGGTCACGGTAGTCACCGCGGCGCTGCTCCTCCTGCTGCTGGCGTCCGCGACGAGTGGCTGGCAGTATCCGGTGTATTCGGCTCTCGGCGGAATCCCCCTCGCGTACGGACTGTTTTCGAGCCTGGTGCTCTTCAAGATGCAGGTTATGCTATTGCACCGCCACCAGGCCCAACTGCTGATGCGCGTGTCCGAGTTGAAGGAAGTGGCCTCTCGCGACGAGATGACCGGCCTCCACAACCGCCGTCACTTCTACGAGGTAGCCGAAGAAGAATTGACGCGGGCACAGCAGCGGCGGGATACACTCGCAATCCTGCTGATGGACCTGGACGGCCTGAAGGGCATCAACGATGAGTTCGGACACGGCGTGGGCGACATCGTGATCACCAACCTGGCCGCGATCATCTCAAAGCACATCCGGACGACGGACGTGGCGGCGCGGCTGGGTGGGGATGAATTCGGCGTGGTGATGCCGGGGACGGACAAGCGCGGCGCCTTTGCCCTGGCTCGACGGCTCTGGGAAGAGATGGAACGCAGGCCGTTGTACGAAGACGGCGAGACCGAGTTGATGGTCACCGTATCAATTGGGGTGGCCGGCTATCCCTGGGGCGGCGATAGCCTGGACGAGATGCTGCACTGGGCGGATGCCGACATGTATGCCAACAAGATGTCGCGCCGACTTCCAGAAGAGCCTGCACTGCAACAGGAACCCGACGACACGGGGGCATTAATCGACGACTACGCGCTGGGAAACTAGGCGCCGGAGAGGGGAAATGACTAAGAACGGAAGGTTACACCGAATACTCATCTTGAGCGGTGCTTCGCTGGCGACGGCCCTTGCGCTGTCCTTGATAGCAATGGTCGCCGGCAAGACGACGGCGATCATCGTCCTTGTCGTGATCATGTGGCTGTCCGTCTGGCGGATCGTGGGTAACAACCGTAAGGAGGCGGCATCCGTGAAGGCGCAGCTCGAGGCGTCGCGCGCGAACACGGACGCCATCTTCGAACGGCTATGCGGTGCGCTGGGCATGCGTGACACCGTGAGAGACCGTGAGCTGGAAAGGCTTTCGTGGCTGGCCTCGATCCTCGTGAGGCAGATGCGGGTCCCCACCGAGCAGGCCGCGATCGTAGACCAGGCGGCAGCATTGCGGGACGTCGGCAAGAGAGGGGTCGCTGAGTCCGTGCTTTTGAAGGAAGAAGACTTTACCGAGCAGGACTGGCGCGAGATGAAGCGACATCCCGAGATCGGCTACCGCATGCTGAGCGAAGTCAGCTTCTTCCGGGAGCTGGCGGAAGTGGTGCGCTGCCATCACGAGCGGTACGACGGCCAGGGCTATCCGCGCGGCGTCTCGGGCGAGAAGATACCGATCGCAGCCCGCATCCTGTCGGTGCTCGACGCCTATGTAGCGATGACCTCCGAGCGGCCCTACCGCAAGACGCGGACCCACGAGGACGCGATGCAGGAGATCTTGCGTCAAGCGGGGACGCAGTTCGATCCCGTCGTCGTGCGAGCGCTGGCTGAGGCGGAGAGGCGGGGACTGTTCGGCGAAGGCCGCGAAAACGTGAGCGCGATCGAAGAGAGAGAAGCGCGGGTGGCCTCGGAGGTCTGACATGGAAACAGAGACCGAGCATTTCGTCGAGGCCCCGCCGATTCTTGAGGCGCCGCCGGAGCCCGAGACGCCGAGATCAACTGGTGTCTTAGTCGAGATCGTGATGGATAGCTTCCGCGTGCGCGGCGAGCTCTTCGCGCCGGGTGTCCCGCGCCGCCTGGTCGATATCTTGAACGTAAACGACATGACTTATTACACAATGAACTCCGGCACGCTGGACGATCCGCTCAACCCGGAAGCTGAGACCAAGGCCTTCGACGTCATCCAGCTGGACCGCAGCGGCATCCTGTTCGCCATC
This sequence comes from Chloroflexota bacterium, assembly GCA_005882985.1. GTDB lineage: Bacteria > Chloroflexota > Dehalococcoidia > SM23-28-2 > RBG-16-64-32 > CF-163. Next base: position 7,717 of record VBEJ01000010.1, on the reverse strand, counting down.
CCACGCGGGGAGGTGCACAAGCCGGACCCATTTGAGGTCGTCCGGAAGAAGCCGGTACCGTCGATCGTTGTGCTACCCGGCTACGAGGCCACCGGTTACCTGCACCTGATGCCGGAAGCGGACCCAAAACTGGTCCCGATCGTTTCCGATCATCACTTCGTGCCGTTCACGAACGTTATCGTGACGGCCGATAAGGGGCGAGCACAGGTCTGGCGTGAGCCGCTACTGATCGTCAATATGGCGCGCGCTCTGTTCTACGGGAAGCCTACGGGCGAGTCAATATAGCAGTGCTTCGCGTTAACGGGCTTCAGATCGATACGAAGAGCGGCGAGGCCAGCCGTCAGGGCGAACTGCTGCCTCTGACGCGGAAGGAACGCCTCTTGCTGCGCGAGCTGGCAGTCCGGCCGGGCCGCGCGGTGCGTGCCGAACAGATGTTAACGAACGTTTGGGGCGCGTCGTATCGCGACGAGTTGCCGTATTTGCGGGTCTGGATGTCCCGCCTGCGCTCGAAGCTGGAACCCGACTCCTCTGGCCCGGCGCTGATCAAGACAGTCCAGGGCATCGGCTATCTGCTAGACGTCGGCGCGGAGCCGTTCACGGGCGCCGTTCAGCGCTCCGGCAGCGGCCGCCGGGCCTGAGCTCAGACTTCTAGCTTCTGGGCAACCAGCTCGCGGTGGTAATCGGCATCGCCCCACATCAGTTCCATCCACTTCTGGCGGCGGAAGTAGAGCTGGATTTTGTACTCCTTCGTGAACCCGATGCCGCCGTGGATCTGCTGGCCGTGGGCGACGACACGGCGCGAGGCGTCCGAAGTCCAGGCCTTTGCCATGCTGATCATCAGATCGGCGTCCGGCTCGCCCTCCTGCAAGCTCCAGGCGGCCTTGTACGTGATGAATCGGGAGCCGTCCACGTCAATGACAGCGTCGGCGAGCTTGTGCTGGATCGCCTGGAAGGAGCCGATCGGCCGACCGAACTGGACGCGCTCCTTCGCGTAGTTCAGCGTGACGTCGAAGTCCATCTGGGAGAGGCCGACGAGGTAGGCGCAGGCGGCAACGGTCGCCACCTTCTTCGTCTTCTCGATGATCGGCCAGCCCTCGCCTTCCTGGCCGAGGATGTTGGAGGCGGGCACTTTCACGTTCTCAAAGGTGACCTCGCATTGCTTGTCGGCGGCGATTGTCTTCAGGACTTCGTACTTGATACCCGGCGACTTGGAGTCGACGATGAACAGTGTGATGCCGTTCTCACCTGAGCCGCCGGTGAGCGCCGCGACGATCATGTAGTCGGTCACGTGCGCGTCCTGGACGAAGAGCTTGGTGCCGTTTAGGACATAGTCGCTGCCGTCTTTCTTCGCCTCTAGCTGAACGCCGTCGGCCGTCCATTTGGCGGAGGGCTCCGTCAGCGCCAGTGTCATGATGATTTCGCCAGAGGCGATCTTCGGCAAGAACTGCTGTTTCTGCTCCTCTGTCCCGGCCTCCATGATCGGTACTCCGCCGAGCACGACTGTCGAGATGAAGGGGCCGGGGACGAGCGCGCGGCCGAATTCCTCGAGCAGCACGACCAGCTCGCAGATGTTCATGCCGGTGCCGTTGTAGTTCTCCGGGATGATGAGGCCCATCCAGCCCTGCTGCGCCATCTTCTGCCACAGCTCCGGCGAGTAGCCCTTCTCGTCGTCCTCCATCGCGCGCACCAGCTGCTCCGGGCACTCCTTCTCGAGGAAGTCGCGGGCGAAGTTCTTGAGCATTTCCTGCTGTTCGTCTAGGCCGAGGTCCATTAGGGCGTTCCTCCTTGTCCGAGTTCTCAGTTCCTACTGAAATTGGTTGGCAGTATTTCGAGTCTGCCTTCTCCGCAGAGTGAGTAAAACCAACAATGAAGACCTGCGCCAGCTAGTCGCGAAAACGCTTGTCTGAGGGTGGCTTCGCGGCCTGGCGCCAGAAGCTGCGACCAGAATCTCGTTTCGCACGAAAAGCCGGTCGCCTTCGTTTCCCACCATATTGCCCGATCCGGGCGGTCAAGAGTGGCCCGAGGGCCAGGATTTACGAAGAACAATCCGCGGACGGCCAGCTGCGCCAACGTGTTGCACAAAGAGCTGATACTAGCCTCATCAAGGTGACGTTCCACATGGTACTCCCGACCCGAGGCCACCCCGACCGCTCCGCAGGCACCAAGCAGCTTCAGCTCACCGTTGTGAAGCGCATGGGGCACATTTGTATCGTCGTACGACAACTCGGGTAAGCCCACAAGTTGTTCATCCCGGAAGATGCCAATGTCATACATACGCCAGGCCGAAAAGCCGTGGGGTGCACTGATTCTGGCCTCGCGCCTTGCCTGCCATCCATCTGGCAGCCTCGTCTGGAGGTCGTTGACGAACGCGTTTTGCATGTCTGGTCGTTCGCCCCGAAATGCGCCGTTTGTGCTCGACCACTTCTCCCAGAGCGAGTGAATTGAGTCAGTCAGTAGGCTGGCGTGTTTGCCGTCGGAGTACGATGTCAATTTTTCTTCCCCGGCTCCCAGGTAATCATTAGCTCGCGCACGTCCTCGGCGCCGCGGCGCGCAAAGCCGGTCCGTGTCTCCAGCCAGAGTTCATCGAAGTGGTCGATGAAGAGATTACGCGCCCGATCCAAATCGTGAGGCGCCATCCAGCCGAATGCAAGTTCGTTATTGATGGCGTCCTCTCGTGTGCGAGGCAGGGGCCGACGCGCAGTCGCGCCGCCGACATCAATAACATCTGGTGTGAGACCCATCTCCTCGAGTACCGCCAGCAGTTCCTGCGGGCCCGGGACGAGGGCCTGGTCTTCGCCGTACACCAGGTGGAAGAACTGGGGCGACTGGTTGGGCGGCGGCACCGTCAGTACGTCAATTATCACGCGACGCCGGCAGGCGTCTTGCAGCTTTTCGATGAACGACTCGATCTGAGGCACAAAATACGTGACGTGCGCGGCGAGCAGGACATCGCCTTCGATGTCTTCCGCCTCCATCCATCCGTTTTGGACAGCCTGCGCGTTGCTTATCCCCGCCTCGTCGGCGGAAGCGCGGAATTCGGCCACCATTCCGGGAGAGGGCTCGACGTTGATCACCTCGCGGCAGCGGCTTGCCATCGGCAGAGAGTTGCGGCCCGCACCGCCGCCGATATCAACGAGGACGTCATCCGGACGGAGAAACGACGCTAGCTTCTCGAGGAACGGGTCGAATTCGCGCCTGGGGTCGGCCCGAAAGCGGGAGGCGATGGCGCCCCAGGTGTCGGGCTGCGGGCCGCGGGTGCGCTCGTATTGAGCCTCGCGGGCGGCGACCATCTCGTCGTGCTTGCGGGCCGCTGAACCTGGCGCGCGAACCGCGTTGGCTGCTGCGTCGGTCAATGCTACCCCCGCGGCATGCCGAGGCCGCGCTGGGCGATGATGTTCTTCTGGATCTCTGTAGTGCCGCCGCCGACCGCGAGGCCTGTCTGCCAGAGGTACTGGCGCTCGAAGCGGCCCTTTAGCGGCACCCACTTGCTCTTCGGGTCGAGCTGGCCGTAGAGGCCCATGATCTCCATGCCCGCCTTCGCCATGCGCAGCTGCATATCGGTGTTGAACAGCTTGGCGATCGACGACTCATAGTTCGGAACTAGGCCGCGCGCCTGCATGGCGGCGACTCGGTATGAGAGGAGACGGCCGAGTTCAGCCTCGACGGCGGCGTCGGCGAGGCGCACCTTTACGGGGATTTCGTCCGAGAGGCGGTGGCCATTTCCGGGGACCGGCGTCGCGCGGGTGTATTCGGTCAGCTCCTCGAGCATCTTGCGCGCGCCGACCGCGCCGCCGATCGAGGAGCGCTCGAAATCCAAGGTGGTGGTTGCCATGTACCAGCCGCGGTTCTCCTCGCCGAGGAGGCAGTCTCTGGGTACGCGGGCGTTCTCGAAGAAGACCTCGTTGAAGCCGTGGTTGTTCATCATGTCGATGAGCGGGCGCGTGCTGATCCCGGGCGTCTTCATGTCGACGAGGAAATACGAGATGCCTTTGTGCTTCGGCGCCTCCTGATCTGTCCGTGCGATGAGGATCATCCAGTCGGCGTAGTGCGCGCCGGAGGTCCAGATCTTCTGGCCGTTGATGACGTAGTCGTCGCCGTCTTTCACGGCGCGCGTCGCGAGGTTTGCGAGGTCGGAGCCGGCGTTGGGTTCGCTGAAGCCCTGGCACCACATCGTCTCGGCGTCGGTGATGGCGCTCAGGTGCTGCTTCTTCTGCTGGCCGGTCCCGTAGACGATGATCGTCGGGCCTGCCCAGCCGACGCCGATCGTGCTGTAGCCAATCGGGGCGTTCGCGTACGACATCTCTTCGTTGAAGATGAGTTGCTCGATGACAGAGAGGCCGAGGCCGCCTTACTCGGCGGGCCAGTGGGGCGCGACCCACTTCTTCGTCGCCAGCCGCTTCGCGAAATCGCGGTATACGTTGCGGTTCTCGTCGCTGCGGGTGAAACGGTCGCCGGTCCAGTCTTCGGGCAGGTTGCCCTTCAGCCAGTCGCGGATTTCCTGCCGGAAGTTCTCTTCTTGCGGCGAAAAGCGAAAGTCCATGGCGGACTACCGTATACCATGACGCGAACGTAAGGTGCAACTTGCGCCGCCTGCCGGGCAAGCTATTTCTTCGCGAAGCCGAGACCCAGTTCGCGCAGGCTGGCCGGGCCCGAGCGGCCGATTACGACGTGGTCGAGGACGTCGATTCCGAGGAGGCGCCCTGCCTCTTCGACCTGCTTTGTCAAGGCGGCGTCGTCGGGGCTTGGGGATGGGTCGCCGGAGGGATGATTGTGCACGAGGATGATGTTTGGAGTGTTTTCGCGTACGGCGTCACGAAAGATTTCGGCCACACGGACGACGGCGCTGTGGACGTTGCCCTTATTTACCTGACGAATCCCCATCACCTGATTGCGCGTGTTCAGCAGGACCACTCTCAGGTGCTCCTGCTCGAGCAGAGCCATCTCAGCTCCCACGAGGGCAAAGACATCTTCGGGAGAGCGCACTGAGGCGCGCTCAGGCTGAGCCGACATAATGCGCTGGCCGAGCGCGAGGGCGGCGATCACCTGCGCCGCTTTGGCTGGGCCGACGTGCTTCTCGGCGCACAGCTCTGCGAAGGAAGCGCGACCGAGCGCGTTCACGCCCTCGAACTTGGAGAGCAAACGCGTGGCCAGCGCGACTACGTTTTCGCCCCTGCTGCCGGTGCGCAGCAGGATGGCGAGAAGCTCGGCATTCGAGAGGGCGTCCGGTCCGCGCGACCGCAGGCGTTCGCGCGGCCGCTCGTCGGACGGCATCTCGCGCATGAGGGCGTGGTACTCGAGCGCGGGGGCAGCCATCGGCGTGAGAATACTGCCGGCCTTGTCGGCAGCGAAAGGCGGAAATGGCACAACGTATTGCTGCTGGAATCGAGCCGAGTGTAGCGGAGCGCCTTCAGGCCTCCCACGGGACTCGCAGGTAGGCGACTTGTATTACATTGAGCTGTAGACGGCGTCGATGAGCGAGGGCCAGCGCGGGTCCATGAGGCTGTCCGTCTGGATCATCTTGTTCATCGCATAGCCGAAGCCGACCCTTGCATCGAGGTCCGCGAAGCCCAGCGAGCCTCCGGCGCCGCCGTGCCCAAAGGCGCGCGTGTTCGGGCCGAGCGGGGCTTCGGGGCTCGACACTACCCATCCGAGCGCCATATGAAGCGGCAGCCCCATCACCGCATCCGGCCCGGTTGCTTGGACTTCAGTCGCCCTTGCGATTGCTTGCGGGCTGAGCACGCGCGCGCCGTCCAGCTCGCCGCCGCGGGCGAGAGCGCCGTAGAGCCGCGCGATAGAGCGGGCATTGCCGTGACCGTTCGCGGCCGGTATTTCAGCGGCGCGCCACTCGCGGGCGTTTGCGTTCGCGAAGTTCATGAGGTCCGGGGGTTGCCGATCGCTTTGACGCCATCGACTCGGAGTCTCTGAGCATTCGCATTAAGAAATTGTCCTCGCCGAGCGGGGGCATTTCTGGAGGGATAATCTCCGCTGTCCGCGCGTCGTGTTCGGGCCCCAGGCCGATGTGAAAGTCGAGGCTCAGGGGCTCCGCGATCTGCTCGCGGAAGTAGGTGCCAAGAGTCTCTCCTGTTATGCGCCGCAGGACCTCGCCCAGGAGCCAGCCGTACGTGAAAGCGTGATATCCGTGCTTTGTGCCGGGCTCCCACCAGGGCTCTTGCCCGGCGAGAGCGTCGGTCATAACGTCCCACTTGAATGCTGATCCGACCGGCAGCGGCTCGCGGATTGCCGGAAGGCCTGCCTGGTGGCTGAGCAGATAGCGGACGGAGAGCGTCTCCTTGCCCGCCTGCGCGAACTCGGGCCAGTAGTTCGCGACCGGCGCGTCAAGGTCGAGCAGGCGCTGGTCTGCGAGGCGGTGGATGCACGTGGCTACGATGCCTTTGGTCGTCGACCAGACGTTGACGATCGTGTCACGCTCCCAGGCCTTCGTGCGGGCGGGGTCCATGTGGCCGCCCCAGAGGTCGACGACCGGATCGCCGTCGACGAGAACAGCCATGGAGGCGCCGACTTCGCCGAACCTGTCGAAGTTCTCGCGGAAGACATCCTCCACGGCGCGAAAACGGGGGTCGCACCTGCCTTCGATGCTTACAGTCGCCTGCATGCGTTGGCTCCTTTCGGCGCTGGCCTGAGGACAAAAACAAAGGGCGGGCACACAGGCCCGCCCCTACCGTAATCGATTTCGCGTCGACTCGCTACGGGTTGCTCCACGCCTCCTGTGGCTCGCGGGGCGCCTGGGCGATCGCGCGGTTGAGCGCGTTCATGAGCGCTTTTGCCGAGGCGACGACGATGTCGGTGTCCGCGGAGCGGCCAACGAACGTGCGGTCGTGCGCCTCGACGCGGACAGTTACCTCGCCCTGGGCGTCGATGCCCTCGGTAACGCTGTTCACGGTGTACTCGAGGAGCTGATTGGGTACGCCGATGAGGCCGTTGATGGCGCGGTAGGCGGCGTCGACCGGGCCCGTACCGGTAGAAGTAGTCTCTGCCGGCCGGCCCTCGCGGTCGATGATTCGCACTGTCGCCGTTGGGATCGCCTGGTTGCCGCAGGATACCTGAAGTAGATCGAGCTTGTAGACTTCCTCCACGGCCCGGCGCTCCCCGGAGACGAGCGCATCGAGGTCGCGGTCATCGATCTCGCCCTTCTTGTCGGCGAGGTCCTTGAAGGCGACGAAGACGCGGTCGAGCTCGGCGGTGGTGATCTCGTAGCCGAGATCATCGAGGCGCGACTTGAGCCCGTGGCGGCCGGAGTTCTTGTTGAGGACAAGCGTTGTCCCGTGCGGCAGACCGATGTCGGCAGGATCGATGATTTCGTAGGTCTGCCGCATCTTCGTGATGCCGTGTTGGTGGATGCCGGACTGGTGGCGGAAGGCGTTGACGCCGACGATCGCCTTGTTAGGCTGCACGCTCATTCCGGTGAGCTGCGAGACGAGACGGCTGGTGCGGTGGATCTGGGTACTGTCGATGTTCGTGCTGAGATGGAAGTAGTCCGGTCGGGTCTTGATCGCCATCACGACCTCTTCCAGCGAAGCGTTGCCCGCGCGCTCGCCGATTCCGTTCATGCAGGTCTCGATCTGCCGAGCGCCCGCTGTGACGGCCGTCAGGCTATTCGCGACTGCGAGCCCGAGGTCGTTGTGGCAGTGCACGGAGATGCGCGCTTTGTGGATGTTCGAGACGTTATCCTGGATCTTGCGGATGAAGTCGCCGAATT
>VBEJ01000198.1 GCA_005882985.1 Chloroflexota bacterium | reverse complement strand
GCCGCTGAGAGACGCGCTGGCCACGTATTTGGCGCCGGCGAGCAAGAAAACGCGCGACCGCAAGAGCTGACGACGTGCAGCACGCGCTTCCATTCGCTATTCTGGGCGGCGTGACGGATACATCTATGCGAGCGGGGTCGCCAAATGACCACTGAGCACACCGCTACCGAGACGCTTGACGCCGCCCGCCGGCTCAGCGAGCTAGCATCGGCCGTCGCCGAAAGCGCCGTTGCCTCCGCGTTGCGCCTGACTGAAAGCGGCCGCTTGATCGACGAGCACCAGGTGCACGCCGAGCGCATCGCCCAGCTGACGACCGAGGCGCGCGCGGCTGAGGAGGTGCTGTCATACGCGTGCGATCGGGCTGAGGCCGGCAGGCCGGACCCTGTCTCCGAGGACGAAGCCTTCGCGTTCAGCGCGGAAGCAGTCTCGAAGGCGTGGTTCGCGGTTGACCTGCACCCCGAACCGTTCGCGCTCGACCACGGAGTCCTGGACCGCCTTCATGATCCAGAGACAGCCCGCCTCATCCGCGAGGGCACCAGCGATTCGCATATCCGCGGTATCGGCTCGCGGGTGATCGATGCGAGGGGCGCTTTCACAGCCGAGCTCGAAGACCCAGTGGCGCAGCTGACGCGCGATACGGCGCGTTCCTTCGCCCGAACGGAAGTCGTGCCGCTCGCGCAGAACATGCACCGGCAAGACCTGCTCGTGCCGGAAAGCCTGATCGAGAAGATGGCCGGTCTCGGCCTTTTCGGCTGCTCGGTCCCGGAGTCGTACGGCGGCACGGAGATGGGCTACCTCACCATGGTTGTGCTAACGGAGGAGCTTTCGTCCGCGTCGCTCGTCGCCGGAAGCCTGATCACGCGCTCCGAGATCTTGACCAAGGCGATCCTCCAGGGTGGCACGGAAGAGCAGCGGCAGTACTGGCTGCCAGCCATCGCCTCCGGAGAGCTGCTGGTCGGCATTGCCGTGACGGAGCCCGATGTCGGTTCCGACGTGGCATCGGTCACCTGTAGGGCGACGCCAGGCGAGCACGACGGCCGCAGAGGCTGGTTCATCGACGGGCCGAAGGCTTGGTCGACCTTCGCCGGCCGGGCGAACATCCTCGCCCTGCTGGCCCGTACAAACCCCGACACCTCGCTCGGGAATCGAGGTCTCTCGCTCTTTATCGTTCCGAAGGAGCCTTACGACGGCCACCACTTCGTGCACACCCAGCCGGAGGGCGGTTCGATCACCGGGACGGCCAATCCGACGCTAGGCTATCGGGGGATGCACTCATTCACGCTGGCGATAGACCGCTACTTCGTGCCTGAAGAGAACCTTGTTGGTGGTGAGGCGGGCCTCGGCAGAGGCTTCTACCTCCAGATGGGCGGCTTCGCGGCCGGGCGTCTTCAGACCGGAGGCCGTGCGACCGGCGTGGGCCAGGCGGCGCTCGAGAAGGCGTGCAACTACGCGCTCGACCGCAGGCAGTTCGGGCGCCCGATCGCTGATTATCAGCTCACGCAGCACAAGATCGGGCGCATGGCGACGCACGTCGCGGCGGGCCGGCATCTCACCTATGCGGCCGCCAGGGCTATGGAGCGTGATGAGCGAGCGTCGATGGAAGCTGCCATGTGTAAGCTATTCGCCTCAGACGTCGCGGTCTGGGTCACGCAGGAAGCACAGCTCATCCACGGCGGCTGGGGCTATTCGGAAGAAGACCCCGTCGCCCGCTACGTCGTAGACGCGCTAGTGCTGCCGATATTTGAGGGCGTGAAGCCAATCCTCGAGCTGAAGGTGATCGCCCGCCAGTTGCTTGCGGGCTAGCGGTGCACGCGCCCACCTTAATCGAGACAACTTTCGTCTGGGAGGGCGGCAACGTGTCCGGCGCGTGGCACCGGCCCGAGGCCTCGCCGCGCGCCGCGCTCGTGCTCGCACACGGCGCCGGCCACGGCATGGACACCCGGCTACTGGTGGACATCGGCGAGGCGCTGGCCGCGCGGGGTGTCGCCGTCATTCGCTTCAACTTCGCGTACACCGAGGAAGGACGCCAACGCCCCGACCCACAGCCGCGGCTCGAGGCCTGTTACCGCGCCGTAGCCGAGGCGGTAGCGGCAGAGTTCCCGCAACCATTCCTCGGCGGCAAATCGATGGGCGGCCGCATCGCCTCGCATATCGTGGCCGACGGTTTTCCCGCCGCCGGACTCGCCTTTCTCGGCTACCCCCTTCACCCACCCGGCCAGCCTGAGCGCATCCGCGACGCGCATCTCCGGCACATCGATGCGCCGATGCTGTTTCTCCAGGGCTCGCGCGACCCGTTCGCGATGCCGGACCGGCTGCACCGGACCGTCGCCGCGCTCCCTTTCGCCACGCTGCGCGAGATCGAGGACGGCGATCACTCGTTCAAAGTGAAGGGTCGTTCGAGCGCCGAAGTGACGAAAGAGCTGGCCGAGGCGATCGACGAATTCGTGACCGCCCGGGTTCCTGAGAGGGGCCCCCGCGCGCCCTAGTCCCTAACGCCCGGCCTGGCCGTTGAACTCGATGAGTTTCCGCGGCTTAAGTCGTATCGAGACAGAGTCGAGGCCGGCCATGCGCTCCAGGTATCGGCGAGTCTGCTCCTCGGTCAGGTAGCGAGAAGCGATCCGACCGCGATCCTCCCGCGAAAGTGCCCGCCCGATCTCAGCCCTGCCGCGAGCCGACAGGTAGTAGTAGGGCAGCGAGCGCCTGTCGATGACAAGCGTGACCTCCGGGTTCGCTTCGATGTTGCGGTGCTTCTGCGAGCCGCGTCCCGTGGACATGACGAACTCGCCGTCTTCGTAGAGGTACCAGATCGGTGCCGCATGCGCCCGGCCGCGGCGGTCCACAGTAGCGAGCACTGCGACGTTGCTCTCTCGCAGGAACACCTCTTGCGCTTCGTTTGGACTCATGCGAGCGATTCTAGCAGAGGCAGGCTCGCGTTGACAGGCCTTCGCGCCGGTGACTTACAATCGAAGCGTATGGCCCCCGGCGGCCGGAGCCGGAGAGAGCGGGCGTAGCTCAGCGGTAGAGCATCTGCCTTCCAAGCAGAGGGCCGTGGGTTCGACTCCCATCGCCCGCTCCAAATGCCTATGTTCGGCGGTTCCCTGTCACGACGCTCGGGTATCCCGGCGGCAAAGAAAGCGGCGTGGTAGAGTAGGCGCAACAGCTTAACGCGAACAAGGGCTCCAGCCGCCTCGACCCCTTAATCTCCGCTGGGCACGGATGCCGCCTTTGCTCCGCAGAGGAGGAAGCAAAT
>VBEJ01000039.1 GCA_005882985.1 Chloroflexota bacterium | reverse complement strand
TGACGGGCCGCCATCTGACGTTTACGTCCTCGAGGTCAATCCACGTGCCAGCCGCACCGTCCCGTTCCTCTCGAAGGTAACGGGTGTACCGATGGTCCGTCTCGCCGTTCAGGTGATGCTCGGCAAGACGCTGGCGGACCTCGGTTACGCACCCGGCCTCTGGCCGCGACAGAACCTGGTCGCGGTCAAGGCCCCAGTTTTTTCGATGTCGAAGCTGATCGGGGTCGATACTCACCTGGGGCCCGAGATGAAGTCCACAGGCGAAGTGATGGGCGTCGATCATACCTTTGAGGCCGCGCTCGCGAAGGCACTCATCGCCGCCGACATGTCGCTGCCACGCAAGGGATCGATCCTTCTCAGCCTCGCCGACCGCACGAAGCCGGAAGCACTCGGCCTCATTCGAGACCTCGCTGCCGCGGGATATCGCTTGTGCGCGACCGCCGGCACGGCAGCGATGATCCGCGCGATGGATCTCGAGGTGGAGCAGGTCCCGAAACGCATCGAAGAAGGCCATCCCAACGTCGTCGATGTGATCCAGGACGGCCTCGTCGATGCCGTCATCAACACGCCAGAGGGCCGTGTCACCGAGACGCTGCGAGACGGCTTTGAAATTCGCCGCGCGGCCGCTGAGAAACGGATTCCCTGCCTCACGACGATCGACACGGCGGCGGCGGCAATTTCGTCGCTCGTACGTGACGATCCGCACTTCACCGTCCAGCCGCTTCGGGACTATCTGTCCGCGCGGGCATGAAACTGGAACGCGCCGTCGTCCTTTCGCAGGAAGAACTCTACGAAAACACCTACCTGATGTGGCTCTCGTCCCCGCGGGTCGCGAAGAGCGCCTCCCCCGGCCGCTTCCTGATGATCCACTGCGGCGATGCCGACGAACCGCTGCTGCCACGCCCTATGAGCTTCCATCGCTTCCGTGACTCCCAAAGTGAGCGCCAATTTGCGATTCTTTACGATGTGCGCGGACGCGGGACCGCCTGGCTCTCGACGCGCAAGCCGGGCGATGGCCTCACGAACTTCGGGCCTCTCGGCCGCGGGTACGCCACAAATCCAGATGCTCAAAATCTGCTGCTCGTCGGCGGAGGGCTCGGCATGGCCGCGCTCATCGCGCTCGCAGACCAGGCAATCGTCGCCGGAAAATCGATTACTCTGCTGCAGGGCGCGCGAACGGCCGTCAAGCTCTATCCAACCGATCTTCTCCCCCCCGAAGTCGAAGCGCTTTCAGCCACCGACGACGGCTCAGCTGGTCACCACGGTTATGTCACCGACCTCATCCCACAGCACCTTTCTTGGGCCGACCAGATCTTCGCCTGCGGCCCCACGCCGATGTTTGCCGCCATGGCGAATGTCATCCGCGAGGCGAGAAGCCGCAAGCCCGCGCAGGCGCTCCTCGAGGAGAGGATGGGTTGCGGGACCGGCATCTGCTACGGCTGCGCCGTCTTCACTCGCAAGGGCGTCCGGCTGGTTTGCAAGGACGGGCCGCGCTTCGAGCTTCGTCAGGTCTTCTCCTAAGAGTTGACAGTGACCTGGCGAACGCCGTATTAGTTGTCGCAACTTCGCGCGCAGGCAAGGGGATCCTCGATGGGGACAACAAGGATCACGGTGGGGAATGTCGAGATCATCTCGCTCCTCGACACCCCCTTCGAACTCCCCTGGCAAATCTTCTTTCCCGAACGGAGTCAGTCTGACTTTGAGCCCTACCGGGCCCTCTATCCCGACTCGTATGGCGAAGGCCGATTCCGGACGCAGGCCGGTTGCTACGCCATTCGCTCGCGGAGCCAAACCATCCTCTGCGACACAGGAATCGGCCCCGGCCCGATTCAGTTCCTGGGCGGGATTCAGGGGAGCCTCTTGGACGACATGCGGCGCAATGGAGTTCCGCCTGAAGACGTCGATACTGTGTTCTTCACCCACCTTCACGGCGATCATGTCGGCTGGAACCTGTCGGCCAACGGTGCTCTCAACTTTCCGAAAGCGCGTCACCTGGTCCCGCAGGCGGACTGGGATTACTTCGGAAAGATGCTGGAAACCAACCAACAAATGCGGCAGGTAACGCCGCTTGCCGACAAGGGCGTCATGGACCTCACCTCAGACGAGCAGACGCTTACCTCAGAAGTCACGACTTATCCGACGCCCGGGCACACGCCGGGCCACACCAGTTTGCTGATCTCGTCGTCCGGCGAGCGCGCCATTATAACAGGCGACCTCGCCCACCACCCGGCGCAGCTGGACCGTATCGAATGGTGTTCCGCCTTCGACGCCGACTCTGGAACGACAACAGAGACGCGCCGCAGAGTGTTCGATCAAGCGGAAGCCGACGGGCTGATCACTGCCTTCTGCCACTTCCCGGAGCCTTTCGGCAGGCTGCTGCGGCTCGAAGGCAAGCGGGTCTTCCAGGCGCTCTGAGGAAGCGGCGGGTTGAACCCGCGGCACCTAGACCTTAACTAGGAAGCCGCTGTCGTTGCGAAGAAGTGCTGCACGCTCGTCCTGGCAGCGACCGTCTGCGCGATCTCGGCGAAGGCTCGACCCACGGGCGACTCAGGATCGCTCTCGACGATCGGAATGCCGGTGTCAGCCCCCGAGCGAATGCTCGGATCGAGTGGAATCTCGCCAAGAAAGTCGATGCCCAGCTCCTCCGCCGTCTGCTGCGCTCCCCCGTGGCCAAAGATATCGGTGCGGTCCCCGCAGTGCGGGCAAACGAAGTAGCTCATGTTCTCGATGAGACCGAAGACGGGGACGTTCAGCTTCTCGAACATCGTGACCGCCTTCATCGCATCCTCGAGCGACACGTTATTCGGTGTCGTAACGATGACCGTGCCCGCGATAGGCGCTTCCTGAGCGGCACTCATTGAGGCGTCACTGGTCCCCGGCGGCAGGTCGACGATCAGGTAATCCAGTTCACCTTCGGCGTTCCAGGGCAGATCATGCATCAGCTGCCGCACGCCGGTGCCGATCATCGGCCCTCGCCAGACGACAGGCAGCCCGCGCTTGAGGACGAAGCCGATGGATGCCGCCCGAATACCGTAGCGCTCGACTATGCCCAGGCCGGTGTCTGCCTGAAAGCCAACGCCAAGCCCGAGCATTGTCGGAATATTTGGCCCCGTGAGGTCTGCGTCCATCAGCCCCACGCGAGCGCCGAATCTCCGCAGCGCGATCGCGAGATTAACGGCAACCGTCGATTTCCCAACCCCGCCCTTGTTCGAGGCGACGGCGATGATATTGCGTACGCCTTCGATCTCTTTCGGGCCTCTGCCGATGCCTGTTGAGCGGACGCTCGCGTCCATCGTCACCTCGGCCTGTTCCACGCCGGGCAGAGATGTTATCAACTGCTGCGCCTGCTCCTTCATCGTCTCTCGCACCGGACAGGCCGGAGTGGTCAACACGATCCTTACCGAGACGTTCGAGCCGCAGATACTTATGTCGCCCTCCGGGACGAAACCGAGGCTGACGATGTCTCGATGGAGGTCCGGGTCCTCGATTTGTTGCAACGCCGCAAGGACCGATTCTTTGGTTACCTGCCCGTTGGAGGCTTCGGTCATTTTCAGTCCCGTCTATCCTCGCGCGGTGCGCCCGCCTGCACTATGAACCGGCAGGAGTCAGCGCCCTCGCTGATGAACTGGTCGCAGCGAGCGTCCTGGCCTAGCAATTTGCCGAGCAGCGAGAGATGCCACTCGCAGACATCCCTATGCGAGTCCGCCACCTTACGATAGACGCAGTTATAATCGACGATCTCATACTGTTTCTGACCGTCGGCTCGCCATTCGGCGAAGCCTCCCTCGCGCCGCAGGATATCGGCGACGATCGCCACCCGCTCCTTTAAGTCTTTGTCCCGTACTCGTGGTTCGTGCTCGCGATACACCCGTTCGGCCATCTTCCGGAGTAGGAGCCGCTTCTTCTCCTCAGGTTCGAGCCCGGCGATCTCGTCCGCCGCGAGCTGCGCGACCTCTTGGAGAGCAAGGTCTGCGAGCCTGTCATATCGCTTCGGGAACCGTTCTTCCCCTTCGTCCGTCAAGGTGAAAAGCAAGTGTGGGCGACCCGTTCTCCCTCTCTCCTCGCGGGACACAACCAATCGGTCCCTCTCCAGGCCTGAAAGGTGCTGCCGGACGGTCATGCGCGCGAGTCCAAATTCCGAAGCGACTGCGTCGACGCCCGCGCCGCCACTGCGTTTCAAATAGGCAAGAATATTGTCTTTCGTCGAGTGCATACAGAGAAACCTTTTTCGCGTAATCGCCGTTAATAAGTATACACACGCGGAGTTCCACGAGAAAGCTATTTGGAGAGTAAATAAGGCATAAACCTTGACCAGTCTCTCATCAGTACTTACAATCTGCACCGTAGGATGTAACGTATTTCGGACAGAATTCATCTTCCAACAGAAAGGTAAAAACAACGGAGGTGGCTTAGATGGCCAAGACATCAGTAGTCGAAGAAAAACCCGTCCAGCCGGAAGCGGAAGCGTCGGCCGTTACCTGCCAGCACCACTGGGTGATCGAGACGCCGCGCGGCTCGATGAGCCTCGGCCATTGCAAGCGCTGCGGCGAAGAGCGCGAGTTCCGAAACTCGGCGACTGATCACCTCTGGGAGGATGAATCCGGCAGCGGCTATAACGCATGGAGGGGCTCACGCCCGAGCCGAGCGGTCGCCGACGATGACGAGGTCGCGGCTTCCCCGCGATCCCGCAACGCGATGATCGCCTAAGATAACAAACCAATTCGAACGCAAGGCCCCGTCGCAGGACGGGGCCTGTTGTTTTGTCCAACGCCCTGGCATACATTGAAGACGGTGCCTAACCTGAGCGTAGAACTGCTCCCCGGCCATAAACGCGGCCTCTCTTTTTCTAACCCGGTGATGACCGCCTCGGGGACGTTCGGTAACGGCCTGGACTACGCCAAGATTTTCGATATTCAGCGCCTGGGAGCCATCGTCAGCAAAGCCATAACTCTGAGGCCCAGACAAGGCAACGCGCAGCCACGGATCATCGAGACCGCTGCCGGCATGCTCAATTCGATCGGGCTGCAAAATATCGGCGTCGACGCCATCCTCCGCGACATCGCGCCCGTCTGGGCAACCTGGCGGGTGCCCGTCATCGCCAACATCGCCGGTGAAAGCATCGCTCATTATGCCGAGCTCGCGCGTCGGCTGGACGGGGCGCCGGGCGTAAGCGGCATCGAGATTAACGTAAGCTGCCCAAACGTCGAAAACGGGCTCGAGTTTGGCACTGATCCGCGGTCGGCCTCAGACCTCACCTACGCCGTCCGCCGCGAAACCGATCTTCCCCTGCTCGTGAAACTCGGCCCAAATGTGACGGATATCGTTGGCATCGCTGCAGCCGCAGCTGATGCCGGGGCCGACGGGCTCACGCTGATCAACACGTTTCCGGCCATGCGAATCGACATCCAGGCGCGGCGCCCCACACTCGGCTGGGGTTCCGGCGGCCTCTCCGGCCCGGCTCTCAAGCCGATTGCGCTTCGCATGGTTTACCAGGTAGCAAGATCGCTCGATATACCGATCGTCGGCTGCGGAGGAATCGTCAGCGCCGAGGACGCGATCGAGTTCATGATGGCGGGCGCGACCGCCGTGCAGGTCGGGACCGCCACCTTCCGCAATCCCCAGGCCCCGCTAGACATCATCGATGGCCTCGAGGAGTTCATGCAAAGGGAACAAATTCTCGCCGTCCGGGAGATCATCGGAGCCGCCTTGCCAGCCCAGCGGGAAAGTCAGACCAACAATGCTGGCGGCGTCGCGGCTGGGCACGGTCCTCAATCTGACGGTGCGATCACCGGCCGGGCGCTCCGTCCTGGTTAAGGCGCCACTACTAGCTGTTAACCGGCCTCTAACTCATCGGCGGCGACACTTTGGCGAGTAGCGCTCGCGATACTTCATCGCAGGAGGAAGCGTTATGCTATTTCGCATCAGGGCAGCTCTTCGCGAGTGCCAGGCGCGGGCGGGCCAAGGTATGGCAGAATACCTTCTCATTCTGGCCCCGTTCAGCGCAATAATTGCACTCGCCGCGGGGGTGCTCGTACTCACCAGCTCAAGGTAAGCAGCCGCATCGGCAGCGATACGCTCACCAGCGAGTTTGCTTTCTTGACCCCGCCGCATGTCGGCCTCTAACCTGAGAGACACGGGGTGTAGCTCAGCTAGGCTAGAGCGCCTGGTTTGGGGCCAGGAGGCCGGCGGTTCGAATCCGCCCACCCCGACCAGCGGACCGCCGTGACCCCGGGTATCCTCGCCGCGGTTCGGGCCGAACTTATGCAGGAAGACGCCGAAAACGGCGAGGGCCAACCGGCTCCCGCACAGCCGCAGATGCCGCTTGGCATTGTTATCGCGCGGATACTTGTGGTCACATCGATGAGCTTCGCCGCCGCCGCTGGGATATTCTTTCTCGTCGGCGGGTTATGGTTGCTTGCTCTTGGAAGCATCGCGGCAACCGCAATCTTTCTGGGTCTCATGTTCGTAATTGAAAGGGGAGCGGAAAGTAGCGCCGGTCATAGTTAGTTGTGAGAAGTGAAAGCCAGTGATATTCTTCCCAGTGGGGAGAGGTGATGCTCGTGTTCCAGAGTTTGGGTGCTCCAGAGCTACTAATTATTCTCGCCATTGTTGTCGTCCTCTTCGGCGCCACCCGCATCGGTGATATCGGCAAGGGTTTCGGCCGTGGGATCCGAGAATTCCGCCGCGAACTGAAGGAAGGCCAAGATGAGGACAAACACGAGACAGACGAGAAAGAGCCGGCCGCAACAGACGACAAGAAGCGCTAAATAGCTTCTTACTGAATCAAACGGTCCCATCGAGCCTGCGGTCGCCGCCGCATCAAGCCAAGAGCTTCGCTAGACGACCTTCGGTTCGACGACGATCTCTTTGATCACTAGCGCCGCTGAGAGGTCTTTATCACAGTTAGCGGAGCCCGCGACGGAGCATGGTACCAGGTCCCTTAGCCCTTCCAGGATGCTGGTACCGTCCACGACCTTTCCGAATACTGTCTCCTTGACATTTGCCCGCGGGTCGTCCCGATAGAGTATTCGAAACTGGCTTCCGCTCACATCCTGACCGCCCTGAACCAAGGTAGGGGCCACCACATCCCATTGCTTGCGGGTTGTGTCAGCGTTCTGCAGCGGCAACGAGTATCCCGGTCCACCCGCGCCCGAGCACACGCCGGGGGCGTCTACGCGGCAGGTTGGGTCTCCGGCCTGCGCCGCATACTGCTTATCGACGTAGAAAAACACGGTGTTGTTGTAGAAGCCGTTTCCGGCCAGAAAAGCAAAGCTGTTCACCGTATCGGGCGCCTCCGCAGTGAGGTCAATCTTGATGTCGCCTTTATCCGTCCTAATCGTTGCCAGGTAGGACTTCGAACGGTCTATCGTCGGTGCCGGCGCACTGAAGGTTAGGGAAGCGTTCGGCGTCTCTTCAGCTGTGATCCGGTCCTCTGGCTCTGGCACCTTCGAACGCTTGCCGCTGCCACCAGAGCTGCTCGCGATGGCCGTCGCCGCCAGACTCGCGATAATCAGGACAATGAACACGATATAGAACGCCTTAGCGTTAAAGATTACGTTTATTGGAAATGGCGGTTTCGCGCGTCGCGGGCCTTGATATTCGGTGGGCCCTCGCCGTCTTCGCCTCTCTCTTCGGGGCAAGTTCAGTCACCTCTCCGCTCGGGACCCTTTCAGTATAACAAACTAACACGGTTTCAGTTCGGTGTACGGGCCATTGCTCCAGCCGCCAAGATGTAACGCGCTCGTTGCGGCTTCATCTCAATAGACAGAATAGGACGCGATTAGGGACGAACAAATGAGAGCGGCTGCAGCAACACGATCGACCCCGGACCACGCCTGGGCGGATGCCAGCGGTCGTTGCTTCTTCGCCTGGCGAATGGCGGCGGCGTGTGAGGACGCGCTGCGCGAGGTGCACCGGGCGATGACCGGGCAACACGACCCGGAGCGCGCCCAGGCCCTCGAGAAGGTCAGCTCTCTTCTCCGGCGTGAGATGCGGCGCTGGGTCCGGCGCGGCGAAGCACTCGACGAACTCGTAGACCATCTCCCAAAGTAGCCGCAATAGTCCGGCCCGGCCCGACGGCGTTCGGCGACTGCCTTGCGTCTAAGCTACAATGGCGCTCGCCGAGCCGACGACCACTTTCGTGCCGTCGGGCTTCTCACACCAAATCTGCAGGTTCGCCCTGCTCCGTGACCCCTCAGGCGAAAACTCCCGCACGATTCCCCGACACATCAGAATGTCACCACGCCATACAACGTTCACCAGGTTCACATTCATCCGCCCGCCGGCAAACCAACCCTCGCCGAACCGCTCGGTCATCATCTCTGAAAGGAAGCAGAGCGGCATCATCCCCTGCACCACGATATCGGGAAAGCCCAGCTTCCGCGCCTCTTCGATGTCGTTGTGATAGCTCTTGCGCGGAGAGAAAAGCCGGCACATCTCAAGTGTAACTTCTTTGGCTGGTCCGGCTATCTCTTCCACTACTTCGCCCTGTCCGACATCGAACCGGCGGTCAGCACGTCTCTCGCGCTCCTTGTCGACGACCATGGGTTCGGGCTGTCGCTCGCGGAGGAAGCTCTGATGCGTGCGTCCCCGGTTCAGGGGCCTGCCGTCCCCGCCGAAGCAAGTGACTTCGTTGACGATATATTCGCGGTCGCGCTTGATGTATCGGTCGATGACGAGGGAACGAGTCGTTACTCTGTCTCCGACCATCACGGGCTGAAACAGATCCCACTCCTGGCGCGCGTGAAGGTTGCCGTAGATTCTGGGCAAGTACCAGGACAGTGTCCGGTACACCTCGGAATGGAGCAATAACGCCGGCGCCACCGCGCCGCCAAACGCGGATTCGCCTGAATACCAGCGATTGTGGTCGTCAACAGCGTCCGAGTATTGATCGACCAGTTCGGGCGTGATCTCGACAGCTCGCTCGCCCATATAGCGGCCAACATAGACATCATTCTCGCTGGTCACAATCCTACCTCCTCATTGGTCCATACGCAGGGCAGACGGGCTCTCATCCTTCGTGAGGCGGACGAGCCCGGAACCGTCTACATTAATCACAAAAATATCGCGCCTACTACCCCGATAACCGACAAACGCCAGCCTCGCACCATCCGGAGACCATTCCGGCGAAAGATCTGGCCCAGGATCGTTCGTGAGCCGAATCTGCCCCGTGCCGTCCGCGTTCGCCAGGTAAATTTCGCGGTTGTTGTCTCTGTCCGAGACAAACGCGAGCTGCGCGCCGTCAGGCGACCATGCTGGCCAAGCGTCTTCCCGCTGCACTGCTGTAACCTGCGTCGGCAAGGAGTAGTTGGTATCCATCACGTAGATCTCGGAGTCCGCCGTCCGGTCGGAAACGAAGGCGAGGCGCACCGAATCCGGAGCCCACACCGGATGTGCGTCGCGAAGCGGCCTCAGAGTAAGATCGATCAGGTTCGAGCCATCGGCATCCACGACATAAACTTCGACGTTCCTTCCCTCTGACGATTCGAATGCTATCTGGGTTCCATCGGGCGACCACTGCGCCGAGACGTCGTTGCCTTCCAGCTTGGTTACCCGTTTAACATCACCCCCGTCAGCCTTCATCGTATACAAGTCGAGATTGCCGCTCCTCGCGGACGAAATGAGGAGGCGCTGCCCGTCCGGTGACCAGCCGTAAGGTATGTCGAGCGCCGGATCGTCCGTTACTCGTGCTACGCCAGACCCATCGGCGTTCATCGTATAGACATCGCCTTGACCGTCCCGCTCGGAATAGAAGGCGAGCCGCTGCCCGTTGGGCGACCAATATGGAAACGCGTCTGACGCTGGGTCTTCGGTCAACTGCGTAAGGCCTGTCCCGTCGGCCGCCAAGACGTATATGTCGACGTTGTCGTCCCTGTCCGGTAGGTTGAACTTGCGGTCGGAATAGAAGGCGATGCGGCTGCCGTCCGGAGACCACACAGGCTGCGAGTCCCAGGGTAGGACCCGGCCCAGCTCAACGGGTTGACGGTCGTTGTTCGTGCGCAACCGAATATCATAATCGCCGGATTGGCGGGTTAGGAATATGAGCCGGTTAAACAGCCGCGGCGCCCCGTTATCACCACCACACCCGGCGGCGACCCCAACGAGAAAGAAGATAACGCATAGTGAAATCGCCGCTCGCCGGGCAACGCCCATCATCCACCACCCGCGAGGAGAGGACGCCAGGCGGGGGCGTCATCACCTCCGCCTTCATCCGCTGTCACCCGCACCAGTCCGCTACCATCGGCGTTGACTGTAAAAATGCTCTTGGTCCCGCTCCGTTCTGAAACGAAGGCGAGATACTTCCCGCTCCGGGACCACACGGGTCCGGCGTCGTTGCCGGCGTCATTGCTTACGTTCCGCAGATCGGAACCATCCGAGCGCACCACGAAGACCTCCTGGTTTCCCGTCCGCTCTGAAGAGAACGCCAGCCGAGAGCCATCCGGCGACCACGCGGGCGAACTATCGCGGCCGGGCCCGCTCGCGATAGGTGTAAGCCCCGAGCCATCTACTGCCATTGCGTAAATGTCCGTGTCTCCGCCTGCTTCCGACTCAAAGGCCAGGCGCGATCCGTCGGGCGACCACACCGGGTTCTCGTCCCGGCGCGTGTTGTTCGTGAGCTTAACGAGGCCGCTCCCGTCGGCGCGCATCAAATATATCTCCGGATCGCCGTCGCGATCAGATGTAAAAGCCAAAAGTGAGCCATTCGGCGACCAAGCCGGAGCGTAGTCGGCCCCTGCGTCGTTCGTCAGCCGCCTGACATTCGAACCGTCCGACTGCATGATATAGATTTCTCGATTGCCGTCGCGCTCCGACTCAAAGGCCAGAAACTTACCGTCCGGAGACCAAGCAGGCCGTCTGTCCGCAGCGCGGTTATTCGTCAAGCGCACCTGGTTCGAGCCATCAGCGTCCATTACGTAGAGCTCGCTGTTGTTGTCCCGATTGGACTCGAAGGCCAGCTTTCTACCATCGGGCGACCACGCCGGCGAGAGGTCGGAGAACGGCCGGTCCGTTAAGCGCGTTATTAGCGAGCCATCCGCCTTCATGACGAGTATTGACAACTTGCCGTCCTGGCTCGATGAGAAGGCGATCCGCGAGCCATCGGGGGACCAGGCCGGCGCGAAATAGACTGTATCCCCATGGGTCAATTGCGTCGGCGCCCCTCCGTCGGGATCCATGGAGTGAATATCCCGGCTGCCGTCTCTGTCCGAATAGAAAGCGATCCGGCTGCCGTTCGGCGACCACGCCGGATCACCGTCGTCGGCGGGATTATCTGTTAGCCGCTGCAAGTTCGAGCCGTCAGCGTTCACGATGTAAATCTCACTATTCCCGTCTCGGTTGGAAGCGAACGCTATTTTCTGGCCGTCGGGTGACCAGTGCGGCGCGAAATCAACAGCCGGATCCGCGATCAGTGGTTTCTGGTCCGAGCCGCCGGCGTTCATGACGTAGATGTCTGTATTTCCGGCGCGGTCCGATTCGAAAGCAATTCGCGATCCGTCCGGCGACCAGGAGGGAAAGCTATCGATGCCCGGGCTATTGGTGAGCCGCTTCTGGTCGCTTCCATCCGCCCTCATGACGTATATTTCGCTGTCGCCATCTCTCGTTGAGGCGAACGCCATGAACTGACCGTCCGCGGACCACGCCGGAAAGCCGTCCGCTGCTGGATCGTTGGTGATTCGGACTTGGTCGGTTCCGTCCGCGTTCATGGTGTAGATGTCTCCAGGCCCCTCGCGCTCGGACGTGAACGCGAGCCTCTTGCCATCTGGAGACCAGCTGGGATGGCTGTTTATCGATCCTGCCTTCGCCGAAAGGTTCACCAGTTCGGCCCCGAAGCGGTTGCTGCCTAAAAACGCCGGCTTCAAGTATCTGTTGCGTGCCAATGCATTTGAAAAGTTCGCGATGTAAAGCAATCTATGCTTTCGAAACCGGTGGAAGGTCGGTCACCCCGCCCCATTCAGCTTCCAATCTCCTTGCAGGCTAACTTGCGCAACACGTAAACTTCAATCCCGCAGTCCCTCGATGCTACTCATCGCGCGCAAAAATCTCTTCGCGGAGAGGACGCGCCTCGGCATATCTGTCGGCGGTGTCGCCCTCTCTGTCTTTCTCATCGGCATTCTTCTCTCGCTCTACCGCGGTTGGAGCCAGCAGGTCGGCGGCTTTGTCGAGCACGTCCCCGCGGACCTTTGGGCCACGAGCGACGGGACCACCGACTTCGTCGCTGCAGGGTCCGTGCTTCCTGATAGCCTTGGTGTCCAGCTCAAATTGCTCCCAGAAGTCGATGTCGTCAGTCCGTTGATCGTCCGGCCCATGCAAGTCTACCGAGCCGGAACCAGCCGCTCGGATACCTTCGATATCCAGCTGGTTGGATACGATCCCAAGGTCGGTCTCGGCGGCCCGCTCGAAGTCGCCGAAGGTAAGAGCCCACCCGGCCCGGGAGAAGTGGTCGTTGACATTGAAATGCATAAGCGCTATGGCGTACAGATCGGCGATAGGCTCGTTAAAGGTACGAAGTCGCTCGTCGTATCGGGCTTCTCCCGGGGAGGCGACTTTATCTATACGCAAGTGGCGTTTGCCACCCTGGACACGACGATCGATTTCCTCGAATTACAACCGCGCACCCAGCGTACCTTCTTCGTTCTGACCCTCCACGACCCATCTCAACGAGACGTCGTTGCCAACCGCGTTGAGCTCGCCGCCCCGGGGGTGCACATGGTCACAGGCCAAGACTTCGCCGGCGAGACCAGGGACCGGATACTCAGTAACATCTTGCCCATACTCATCGTTGTGCTAATCGTTGCCTTCGTCGTCGGTCTGGCAGTTGCAGGCCTCACAATCTACACAGCGACAGTCGAGAAGTCACGCGAGTATGGGATACTGAAAGCCGAAGGCTTCACAAACCCGTATCTCTACCGAGTGGTCTTCGAACAAAGCATGATCACTGGCACACTAGGATTTCTTCTCGGCGCTGGCGTCACGCTGCTGCTTGCTCCGTTTGCGCAGGATACAGTGCCACAATTTGTGGTTTGGGTGCGCTGGCAGGATATTGCTGCAATCGCCGCCGCAACCCTGGTAATGTCTCTCGTTGCCGCCTACATACCAGTGCGCCGCTTGAGTAACATAGACCCCGTGATGGTCTTCAAAGGGTAGCCCTATGCAGGGCGCGCCACCGCTGATCCTTCAGTTGGAGGGCGTCAGCAAGATCTATCGCTCCGGCGACTTCAGTGTCACCGCCCTTGCGGATGTGACACTCAATATTCGCGGCGGTGAGATAGTTGCGATCATGGGCCCATCCGGCTCCGGCAAGACGACCCTTCTCACCATCGCTGGTGCGCTGCTCCGGCCAACTCAGGGACGCGTGCATATCTGCGGCACAGAGGTCACGCACATGGACGAATCCCACCTCGCCTCGATCCGGCGGCAAAAGGTGGGTTTCGTCTATCAGAGCTTCAACCTCCTCGAAGCCCTCACCGCACTGGAGAACGTCCGTGTAGTCATTCAGAACGGCTCGCGCAATGGACGAACGGACGCCACGGAGCGAGCCTCGCATCTTCTCGAGACATTTGGCCTCGGCCACCGCATTCACTCGCTGCCCAAGCGGCTGAGCGACGGCGAGAAGCAGCGAGTAGCAATCGTGCGAGCGCTCGCCAAGGACCCGGACTTGATCCTGGCCGACGAACCGACAGCCAACCTCGACGCCAAGCGCGGACACGAAGTCATGGAACTGTTGGGCCAGAAGGCATTGGAACTGCACAAGGCAGTTATTGTCGTTTCTCACGATAACCGCGTGCGTGAGTTTGCCCAGCGGATCCTCTGGCTCGAGGACGGCCGCCTTCGTGACCACGACTGACGACGGCCTGCTGCGCTTAGCTCCGCGAAAAAAGGCCGTTTATTCGGCGCAAAGCTTGAAGGAACGGCTTCTGGAGCTGTCCATAAGTGGCCTCAGCCGCCAGCTGCGAGACGCTTGTCGAGAACGTGGGGTAGACCTGGACCAGATTCCCGAAATCAGGCGTCAACCGCATCTCCTTGTTTACGGCCAGCGTGAACTGAGAAATCATCTCACCGGCGGACGGTGCCAAAATGTGCGCTCCCAGAATCTTGAACTTCGAGTCAGTGACCGCGATCATCCGCCCTTCCGTCGCCCCTTCAGCGCGCGCCCGGTCAGAGTGACTGAGGTCCCATTCGAAGACGCGCGCGTTGTCCTTTCCAAGCTTCTTTCGCGCCTCATCGGCCGTCATTCCAACGTGGGCGAGCTCCGGGTCCGCGAACGTCGTCCACGGCACGACCGCAAGAGCGGTCGCTGAGCCCGGGAAGAACATGTTTCGTAAAGCCGTGACGGCCTCGGCGGCTGCACTGTGCGTGAACAGGTACCGTCCGGCGCAATCCCCGGCGGCGTAGACCCAGGCGGCGCCGGTCCGCAGCTTGTCGTCGACAACGATGCCGCGTGGCCCCCTCTTAATTCCGACCGATTCCAGGCTCAGGCTTTCGATGTTTGGCGTCCGCCCCGCTGCCACAAGTACCTCCTCCGCTCGCCATTGTTTCTCCTCGCCTCCCACCCGTCCACGCACCACCTTCTCCGCGCCCTCGCGACCCGCGCTTGCAAGTTCGGCGCCCAGCTGCACATCGACGCCCTCGTCCCGCAGCTTTTCGAGCAAAATCTCGGTTAGCGCAGGTTCATCTTTCTCCAAAATCCTGTCAGCCCTCTGAAGCACGGTCGTCTTCACACCCAGCCGGCTCATCGCCTGCGCCATCTCCACACCGATCGGCCCTCCGCCGATGATGATCAACGAGCGCGGGACGCGCTCCAGCTCGAAGACATTCTCGCTGGTCAGGTAGCCGATCTCCGCAAGACCCGAAAGCGTCGGCGCCGCCGGCCGCGAGCCGGTGCACACGAGCGCGTACTGCGAAGTGAGGACGCGTTCGCCAACCCGAATACGATGCTCACTTTCGAATGAAGCCTCGCCCCACAACAAGTCGACTCCCAGTCCCCCGTACTTGTCCGGGTTGTCATCAGTGTTTGCTATGTCGCGCTGGATCTCGCGGACTCGTTGCCACACAGGTGCGCTATCCGGCTCGATCTCAATCGGCGCGAGGCCGTACTTGTCCGCATGGCGCATGGTGTGCGCGGCTTTGGCACTTGCAAGCAGCGCCTTGCTCGGCACACAGCCCGTCCAAAGGCAATCGCCGCCGACCCGATGGCGCTCGACCAGCGCCGCATTTACACCCATCTTGGCCGCCACCTCGCCTGCGATCATTCCCGCCGAACCCACTCCGATAATCACAACGTCGTACTTGTATCTCACGCTGGATCCTCCAGTCTCGAACCCTCGATTTGCCGTTAGACGAGGACCGGTCGCGCCAGATACACCGCCCCGGCTGTTCCCGCTCCCGTGTGGGCCCCAACGGCGGGACCCACAACGTATTCGATGACCTCCTCGACGCCCTCAATTTTCGCGATCCTCGCCCGCAGGGCGGCTGCAATCTCGCTCGCGGCCCCATGCCCGACACCTACCCTGAGCCGGCGACCGCTCGCCGTTTGCGCCGCCTCCTCGACGTTCTTCGTCATCAAGTGCGTGGCCTCCTCCAACGTCGTCGCAGTGCCCATCACTTTCATCCCATCGAGCGTCAGCGCCAGCACGGGAATGCCAGCCGAAGCGTCCTCGCCGCTCGCGAGCCGCCCACCCCGCTTTGCGAGATCGAGAGCTTTCACTACGAAAGTGTTGCCTACCGCTTTCGATGCCGCCTCCACCCGCGACGCCGCCTCTGCGGAGCTCTTTCCTTCCGCCAGGGCCTCGATTCCCTCAAGAACGCACAGCCCCTCAGCAAACGAAGCCTGCCCCGTGTCGACAACGGTTACAGCAACCGAAGACGATTCAGACGCCAGTCGTGCAGATTGCACCGTCCCGGAGATACTGGAGCCTATGTGGACCGACAAGATCTCGGCGGCGCCGCTTTCCGCTGCTTGCCGGTAAAGTTCAATGAACCGGCCGATAGCAGCCTGCGATGTGGAAACGGATTTCGCCGACGCCAGCCGTTCGTAGAACTCCTCGGTCGTTATGTCGACACCCTCGAGGTATTGCTCTCCATCAAGCTCGACACTCAGTGGAGCCACCAGTAGCCCGTACTTCTCGACGATGGACTGCGGCAGATAACCCGCCGAATCGACGACGACCGCGGTCTTCCCAATCATGGCAGCGGATTACGAGACAGCGGCCGTTTCGCTTTCAACGGTATGGTTTGCAGAGCGGCTGTCTGAGGCGGTGAGGCAGGAGCCATCTGAGCCGTCACAAAGCGATAAGTGATGATCGCGCTTGTCGAGAGGGCATATGCCGGCAAGCCGATCGTAGGTTTGGGCCCCCAGAGGCTGCCGTTGCGACGTAACCACCAATAGAGCGCGGCCGTAACGAAAACGGCCGATGCCACATACGTCGCCGTCCCCGCCTGCCCGCGGGAGAGTGCCAGGGTTGCCGCCGCCAGCGAGATGTCGACCGGCATGTATGCTGGAAAGCATACGAGCGAAGTGCCGGCGCTTGTCGCCACACCCTTGCCACCGCGGAATCCGCTCCACACCGGTGCGCAGTGGCCAATAACCGCCCCGCTTCCCGCAGCGTACGTCCCGTTGTCACCAGCGACGGCGCGCCCCGCCAGCGAGGCCAGGGCACCTTTCATCATGTCGCCGGCGAGGATAATGGCCCCCCACTTCCAGCCGAGCAGCTTGGCCGCATTAAGGCTGCCCGGATTGCCGGTGCCCGCGGCCCGCAAGTCGACTGACTCTTCGCCGTTGCGTCGTGCTGCGTATCGCGTCACGATGTCCGCGGTCGGGAACGAACCCACCAGATAGCCGAGCGACGCCGCGATCAGTGTCCGCATGCGGCGCCTATCATATTCAGCGGCGAAGTTACGTGCCACGCCGAAGCCGTTTGGGGGTAAGATAGTTGGTCGCAGGGCCCTGTCTTGCGGGGCCGGCTTTTTGAGAAGGAGGCGCCTCATGCCCGACGTCATCTTTGAGACGCGCGACAACGGCGTCGCGCTGATTACACTCAACCGCCCGGACAGCCTGAACGCTATGGGCGGCGATCTGATGCCCCTGCTGGCCCAGCACCTCGAGGAGTCCCGTTGGGACAACGCTGTCCGCTGCGTGGTCCTCACAGGTGCCGGACGCGCCTTTTGTGCCGGCGGCGATGTCAAGAACATGGCCGCTCAGGGCGCGCGAGAATCCGATGGCAAGCGCTCGCCGGCCGCCGCGTTCGCCTACGGCGTCGACGAGCTACGTGACTCTCAGCGCCGGACGAGCTACACCCTTCACACGATGCCGAAGCCGACAATCGCGATGGTAAACGGCCACGCCGTCGGGGCGGGCCTTAGCCTGGCGCTCGCCTGCGATATCCGCATCGCCTCCGATCGCGCCAAATTTGGCACGGTTTTTCGAAACGTGGGCTTCAGCGGCGACTTCGGCGGGTCGTATTTCCTGCAACGCCTTGTCGGTAGCGAGCGCGCCCGACTGCTCTACTTCACCGGCCAGATCGTCGAGGCGGATGAGGCACAACGCATAGGCATGGTCAGCAAAGTGGTCCCGCACGACGACCTTGAGCAAGAGACCATGAATCTCGCCTCGACCATCGCCAGTGGCCCAGCGCTCGCTTATGCGCGCATGAAGGAGAACCTCAACCGTGCCGAGACGAGCGATCTGCTGACGCTCCTCGAACAGGAGGCGCTGAATATGCGGCTCTCGGGCACGACGCAGGACCACCGCGAGGCGGCCCGCGCCTTCGTCGAGAAGCGATCGCCGACGTTCAGCGGCCAATAGGCCGGCGATGGAAACCGGAAAGTTCCGCGGCTTCGAAGTCGCGCTACACGACCCGGGCATCGGGCTCATAACGTTCAACCAGCCCGACCGCCTCAACGGCATGACGCAGGGCTTGAAGCGAGACCTCGTTGAGATCCTTACCGAAGCGCAGATGGACCACGCCGTTCGCGTCATTGTCATTACCGGGTTCGGTAAGGCGTTCTCTGCGGGCGACGATATCTCGGGCCGCCCGCTCGGCGGCGACGGCGCCCGAGCGCTCGTCCCGGATATCGGCCGCGGCCACACCGACCCGATTGGCACCTACTCCGCCCTGCGCTCGATCTCGCAGCGGCTGAACTGGACCGTTCGCGAGCTGGATAAGCTCACGATCGCCGCCATCAACGGCTTTGCGATTCAGACGGGCATGTCGCTGGCACTCTCCTGCGATTTTCGCATCGCCTCAGAAGACGCCCGCATCGGCAGCGGCACCCTTCGCTTCGGCCTGATGCCGGACGAGGGAGGGCAGTACCTACTCGTGCAGCTTCTCGGCGTGGCGAAGGCTATCGACTTCCTCATGCGAAACCGCATCGTGAGTGCCAAAGAGGCCCTCGACCTAGGTCTCGTCAACGAAGTAGTCCCTTCGGACCAGCTGCTCGACCGAGCGCTTGAGCTAGCGCGAGAGCTGGCCGAAGGCCCGCAGGTCGCCATGCGCATGCTCAAGCGATCAATCTACAACGCTGCCGAAATGTCATTCGCGGGGGCGCTGGACGATATCGCCGCCAAGACGGCCGTGACCGACCACCACCCCGACGCGCGCGAGGGAATCGCTGCCTTCCGCGAGAAGCGCAAGGCGCGCTTCAATGGCGCATAGCGGCTTCGCCGATTGACTCGACGCCAACCGCTCCTCTACTTCGAGGTACATGGGGAGCCGGGGCCATACCTGCTCCTCGTCCACGGCTTCCTGTCCAGCCGCGCCCACTGGATCCTCAACCTCGAAGCGCTCTCCGCCAACTTCTGCCCGGTTGTGATCGAGCTGCTCGGCCACGCCCGGTCACCGGCCCCCGACGATACGTCCGCCTATTCGCCAGACTCTTACGTCGCCGAATTCGAAGTGATCCGCCATTTCCTCGGCATCGACCGCTGGTTTGTGTGCGGTCAGTCTCTGGGTGCCGCGCTGACGCTGCGTTATTCCCTGGAGCACCCTGAAAGCGTCATTGCGCAGGTCTTCACGAACTCAAACTCGGCGCTGGCCGGGGGCGATTGGGCGAAGCGGGTAATGCCAATCATGGAAGCGCAGGCGCAACAACTTGAGCGCGACGGCCGCGCGGCGCTCGACAAGCATCCGTTCGCGCCTACGCGCAGCCGCCGTCTCCCGCGTGCCGCGAAGGAAGCGTTAATCGCAGACTATGCACTCCACAATCCGATTGGTATAGCGCGGACGGCCGTACACACCATCCCTTACTCCTCAGTGCGCGATCTGATCGCTGCCCGCAGGTACCGACTTTCCTGGTGGCAGGCGATCGAGAGGAAGGCTTCCGCGAACAAGGACGGTTCGCGGAGCGCGCCATCCCCGGCATCTCGGTTGCTCACCTCGACACGGGTCACGCCGTCAACATCGAAGACGCGCCGAGCTTCAACGCTGCGGTGATCGACTTCTTTCGCCGCTTCAGCTAACAACGACTGCGGTCGGCCCGCCCGATTCGTTTACCCGCTCGAGCAATCCGGTGTGAGGTTCATTCGCCATCAGTTAAATGTAAGCACCGTCCGCGCTACTTCACCCGCCTTCATCGCGCGAAACGCTTCGTTGACGTCCTCGAGGCGGCCCTTGCGCGTGATCATCTCGTCCAATTTCAGCCGTCCCTGCAGATAGAAGTCGATGTAGCGCGGCATGTCCACGCGAAAGCGGTTCGACCCCATGATGCTGCCCTGGAGCTTGCGTTCGCTGAGCAGGATCCGAGCATCGATCTCTACCTTCTCGCCGATCGGAATCATGCCGATTACGGTTGCCGTACCGCCCACGTTAAGGCATTCGAACGCCTGCGCCGCCACCGTCTTCAGACCAATCGCTTCGAAAGCGTAGTCGGCACCGCCACCGGTCATCTCCCGAATCTTCGTTACCGGATCTCCGGACGAAGCGTCCACTATGTGCGTCGCCCCGAGCTCCCTCGCCGTCGCGAGCTTGCTCTCCGAGATATCGACGGCAATTATCATCCGTGCGCCCGCAATCCGCGACCCCTGGATCGCCGCAAGCCCGACTCCCCCAGCGCCGAAGACTGCAACCGTTGAGCCTGGCTCGACCTTCGCGGTGTTCAGGGCTGCGCCTACCCCGGTCATCACGCCGCACCCGATAAGAGCCGCCGCTTCGAGAGGCATGTCCTCGCGGATCCTCACGACAGCGTTTTCGTGCAAAAGCATCTTCTCGGCGAAGCTCGAGATGTTGATGAACTGGTTGACAGGCTGGCCGTTCTGCGAAAGCCTCGGCGGGTCGTCTGGGGCCCGGCGTGTCTCCGGGTTGAAGCAGCGGTTGGGATGGCCGGTCAGACACTGCTCGCAGTGCCCGCAGAAGACGGAAAGGCAGGCGATCACGTGGTCGCCGGGCTTAACGTAGGTCACCTGCTCACCAACTTCTTCGACGATCCCCGCCGCCTCGTGGCCGAGTACTGCCGGCGGCGGAAAGGGCCACAGCCCTTCCACGAAGTGCAAGTCGCTGTGACACACCCCCGACGCCGCCGTACGGACGACTATCTCTCGCGCCATCGGCTTAGCGATCTCGATGTCTTCAACAGTGAGCGGTTGATTTACGCCGTGAAATACTGCAGCCTTCAACGTCCGACTCCTTCCCGAAATGAGGCGTATAGCAGATTCTACTGCGGATAGACGAGGTCGCGATACGTGTAGTAGGCGGGAAGGTAAGTCGTCTGAAGCGTCGTCTTGTTCTTGCGCGTGAGCGCGAATCCGCCGACGTCCTCATTCTCGTGCAGCGTGTACCAGAAAATCGGGAGCTGCGCACTCGCAGCTTTCAGCCGCGGCAGCGTTTGTGCGAGGTAACTTGCCTTCGTTTGCTCTGACGTCACGTAGCCTGCTTTGTTCGACCAGGATGTGTTGAACCCGATCTCCGTAACCCAGATTGGCTTCCGGCTGTAGTTGCTATTCAAGTTCAATTTGCCCTTGAAAGAGTTGAAGCGGCTCAGCACGCGGTCGGGATTATAGCCGTACGGGTGAAACGGGATAATGTCAAAGTAGCGATAGGCGTCCGTCTTGATTAGCGCGTCCATATAACGCTCTACCGTCCATTCCGAAAGGCCGGCGAACAGGACGACCGCCGACGGGTCCTTCGCCTTCACCGTCTCGTACCCGTCTCGAAGGTGCTGCACGTAGCGTGCGACTGACGCTTCGTAGGCCGTCTGATTACTTCCCGCGTTGTCGTCGATGTTCCATTCGTAGTGCAGGTTTGGCTCGTTGTTGATAGCCCAGTACTTCACGTGGTACTTGTAGCGGTCTACCATCTGACCCAGCCAGGTGCGGTACACCGCGCGGTCGGCGTCCGTCCCCAGGTCAGTTTCGGGCGGCGTCTTGTGTACTGTGATAAGCACGTTGATGCCGTGCGATTTCGCTGACTGGACGGCGTAGTCGAAATTTGGGTCCGGCGATGCCGTGTTGAAGAGATCGATTCGCGCCCACGTTATCCCTCCGGCCTTCATGTCGGCGAAATCGCTGTCCATACCCGCCCGATTGCTGCCCCAGTACTGGACGAAGGGCCGCAAAGCAACCCCCTTCCCGCCTGGTGACGAGGCCGTCACGGTGGGTGCGGGAGACGGAGTCGCCGTCGGCATCCGCGTCGGCGTCGGGGTAGACGTCGGCGTCCGTGTCGGCGTGGAGGACGAGCTGGGTTTCGCCGTAGGCGTCCGCGTTGGGGTCGAGCTTGGCGATCCGGCGCCTGCGGTTTCGATGACAAGCGTCACCTTGTCGATTGGGTTCTCCCGCGAATAGAAGGCATACCCATCCGAGCTTGCGGAGTCGATCGCCAGCGTTAGAACGCGTCCTGCCATGCCCGAAACTCCGCCCGTCACATCAACGGTCGCCCAGGTACCCTGGGCTCCTCCCGCGAATGTCTTGAACGCCGCCCCGAGCGCCGGACGATTGCTGTAGGTGATCGCCGATTCGCCCCAGCTGGTGTCGGCGCCCAGCTTGAGTGACTGGGTTCCGCTGGACCCGTTGGTCACCATCATTCGCAGGGTGGCCGTCTTGATAGAGGCGCTTCCGAGCCCCGTCAGGTCGAACTTCATGTACGCCGCCGTAATCGGCGATCCGTCCGAGGTCAGGGTCGTCGCACTCCCATAGTTGGTGGACGGCGAATCGGCGCGGACGGTCGCATCAGACGCGGGCAGCAGCGATACGCTCGCCGTCGTGGGCACGGCTGCCGGCGTTCGCGTTGGGGTCACCGTCGCCGTTCGCGTGGGCGTCGGCGTCGCTGCCGGAGATGGTGTGGCGGTCCAGTTGCCTGCAGCTACGGAAACAGCGTCGATCCAGACGTTGCCGGTTGCTCCGCCGACGTTGAAGTGCAGCGAGACATCCGGGTCCGATACGCCGGCGGGATACGAGAAGCTGAATGTCTGCCACGCGGTCGTCAGGGAGAAACGGTTCTCGGCGTATACGGCATACGGAGAGGCTGTCTGCTGAAGTACCGCGTCGAGTGTGCGCCCCACCGCCGCCTTGGCCGAGAACGCCACTGTATATGTCTGCCCGTTAGTAATTGCCAGCTTATCCTGGGACAACTGAACGACCCACGGCTGTGCGGCGGAGGCCGCGGTCACATTAAGTAGTGCCGAGTAGCTGCCGTCTGCCCTGGTCGCATTCGTCTGGCTTACCGTCGCTGCTCCACCCGTCTTGGTCTGCATGTACCAGGGGGACAACCACGACGAGCCGATGTTTTCGAATGACCCGTTCGCTATCAAGGATGCTCCCTGGGCATCTCTCGCGAAGATGGTGGCAGCGACGCAGATGAGGACGAACGAAACGAGTGCTTTTAGCGTCAGCGAGTTAGTTATGCGAGGGATTGCGGGCTCCCCTTCGGCGAAACTATTCCGGCACTGATCGCATCGTGACGGACACGAGGAGCTCAGGTCAAGACATAGTCCATAGGAATTTCGTTTTGAAGGAGAAACGGCGGAATTAAAGTCAACGTTTGCAGCGTACCAGTAGACCTCGTTTGAACCGTTCTGATATTTTTATTTCTAACATTTACTTGACACATTACCGCCACCCACCCACTATACATAACTACGCGGGCTGAGAGGGAGCGGACGGTGATTGTGACTTCCCTCGGTCGCGCTAAAAGGAGGGTCGACCCGAGGCTGTGGGGGCCCCGGGCGACGGCGGGAAGCATCTGCGCGACCTCCTGTATTAGCGCGTCCGTAGGGCAGGCCCTAGATTGTGCGCGTCTTCATCCTTGTCGGGCCCGAACAAAGGAAGATCCATAGTCTCCTGCGCCGCCTCGGCGTCGGCGATTCGGAGGACAGCGCGCTGTTATGACGCTTGAGAAACAGCGGACTAGTACGAACGGGCGGCACCCCGGGTTGCCCGAACGTCTCGTTGCGCCCGTTTCTGCGCCCGTCTCTTTCACTGGCGACCGCCCTAGTCCAACGAGCAACAGCGTTCGGAGCGAGCTATCCTCCCACGACGCGCTGGCGGAACTCCTCCGCACCTATGATCCGGTGGACCTGGTTGACTTGGATAGCGTCGCGCTCCTGAACCGCATGGACACAAAGTACGTCCTGACTCACGAGCGCCTCCTGGCTGCCTTCGCCACCCTTAGCCGGCACTACCGCGCTCTGGATATCGACGGGAGGCGCCTCAACCGCTACCACACGCTGTATTTCGATAGTTCCGGCATGGCGCTGTACCGTCTCCACCACGCTGGCAAGCAGCCCCGGCACAAGCTGCGCAGCCGTGAGTACGTCGAATCCGGCCTTTATTTCTTCGAGATCAAGGAGAAGACCAACAAGGGTCTGACGGTTAAGCACCGGTTGCCCACCCGTCGCCTGACGGCGAGGATAACGCCGGATATCGAGGAGTATCTGTCGTCCCGATCTCCGCGGGCGGAGTCGGACGTTTCACCCGTGCTGATAAACGACTTCACGCGGGCGACGCTGGTGAACCGAGAGGAGGCCGGCGTCGGTGAGCGGATAACAGTGGACATCGACCTCAAGTTCGCGGGCAATGGCCGACAAGTCCCGCTACCGGGCACGGCGATCGTCGAGGTGAAGCAAGCCGGCGTTAACTGGTCGAGCCCAGCTATGAAGACGCTGCGTGCAGCGGGAGTATTTCCGACCAGTGTCAGCAAGTACTGCTTGGGCGTCTCACTACTTTACGAGGACGTGAAACATAACAGCTTCAAGCCAACGCTATTGCTCATCAAGAAACTCATGAGAGAGGCGGGCAATGTCTAACGAATTCATTGATTACATGGGCGGCGCCGGGCTCAACCTTATAGTGGCGCTAATTATCGTCCGCTTCATATACTACCCGGCGACGCAGGACAAAGGTTATGTCCTGCTCTTCCTCACGTTCAACACGGTCATCTACTTCGTCATGGCCATGTTGACGAGCATTGCGTCGAGCATCGGGGTGGGTTTCGGTCTCTTTGCCGTCTTCAGCTTCCTCCGCTATCGTACGGAAGACATACCGATCCGCGAGATCACCTACCTGTTCGTAATGATCGCCCTACCCCTGATCAACTCTGCCATACCGTCAGGTGAGGACTGGGAGAAGATCGTCCTCGCCAATGCCGCCACCGTCCTCATGCTGTACGTGCTCGAAAGGGAGTGGGGCTTCCAATTCGAATCGAGCCAGGTATTGACGTATGAGGTGATAGATCTCATCAAGCCTCAAAACCGGGCGCTATTGCTGGACGACCTGCAGAAACGCACCGGCCTGCCCGTCAAGCGGGTGGAGGTCCGACGCATCGACTTCCTCCACGATTCGGCCCAGATTCGGATCTACTACGACGAACCGCGAACCCTCGTGACCATCAGCTCCCAAGTGATCGGCGATGGGGTGGCCCCGGCAAACATACTACGGAACGTGGGCATTATAGGTTTGGCTGCCGTCGGGGCCGCATTAGTGGGCGCAGGTGGCTTTGTCGCGGGGCTGTCTGGTTTCTTAACGATCGGTCACTAGAGCGTCCCCGAACTCAGCAGCCCAGTTCATCGCGCCCCCCAAGGCTGTCTCTTTGCATGCCCGGGCGTTCCTCCTCGCACTACTCGGAAAAAGATGAGGACGAACAACTCCGAGATTAGGCCGCACGCCTCCCAATATTTCCGGTCTCTAGCCGTGTTCAACGCGACCCGAACCTGGAAACTGGCGCCCCCGACAGGACTCGAACCTGTGCACCCGGCTCCGGAGGCCGGCGCTCTATCCGACTGAGCTACGGGGGCAGCCGCCTTCATGATAGCGGCGACAAACGGCGGCTATCAAGACAGCTCAAGTTGACAGGCTGGGTGCACTCGGCGATGCTGAACGTGCACGCTTCATCGCCTCCGCAGCCGCTATGTCCACCTCGAACGGGTCCACTTCCCCACGCGACAAGCTTGGCTCCCTTGAAGCACTTACCGGGCAGCTACTCGAACATCGCTCTCTCATCATCGCTAGTAACCGCGGCCCCATGGAATACCGCGTCGACGACGATGGCTCGCTTGTCGCCCATCGAGGCAGCGGCGGTATGGTAACGGCGCTGCTGTCCGCTGCCCGTTTCGTCCCCGCTACCTGGGTCGCTTCGGCAATGACCGATGGCGACCGGCTCGCCGCTGAGCGCGCTGAGGGCGCCCTACTTCATGTTCCTGACAACGAAATCTACGTTCGCTTTGTGACCGTCCCACAGTCAACCTACCAGCGTCACTACTACGTTTTCTGCAACCCGTTGCTCTGGTTTGTGCAGCACTTCATGTGGAACACACCGCGGACCCCCAATATCGGCCGTGCCGTCTATGAAGCCTGGGAAAGTGGCTATATCCCGGTCAATGAGGCGATCGCGGAGGCTGTTGTCCATGAGGCGAAACAGCAGTCGGAACCCCCGTACGTCCTCCTTCAGGACTATCATCTGTATCTTGCCCCGGCTGTGGTCCGTCGCGAGGTGCCCGAAGCGACAATTCTGCACTTCACGCACATCCCGTGGCCGGGGCCGCGCTACTGGGGAGTCCTTCCGGAGTTCATGCGCCGCCGCATTCATGAAGACCTCTGTGCATCAGACATCGTCGGCCTCCAAACTATCGGCGATACCCGGAACTTTCTCCACTGCTGCGAAGCGCTTCTCGAGGGCGTCGATATCGACTACGGCAAGAGCCTCGTGAGATATCGCGGCCGGAGCACCCGCGTTCGCGCCTACCCCATCTCGGTCGACGCTGCCGGCCTTCAGGAATACGCCCGCTCGCCAGAAGTCGAAGAGTACAAGAGGCGCCTCAGGCCGATAATGCAACAGCAGACTATCGTGCGCGTGGACCGCTCCGAGCCCAGCAAGAATATTATTCGCGGCCTTCGCTCCTACGAGCTTCTCCTTGAGCGCCATCCCGAACTCAGGCGCGACGTCGACTTCATCCAGTTCCTCGTGCCGTCTCGAAGCGAACTCGGGGTCTACCAGACATACACAGACGAGATCTTTGAGCTTATCGATTCCATCAACGACCACTTCGGCGACCTCGAATGGCAGCCCATTCGTGTCTTTTACGAGGAAAACTACGCCCAGGCTATTGCCGGAATGAGCCTCTACGATGTGCTTCTGGTCAACCCCATCATCGACGGCATGAACCTCGTGTCGAAGGAAGGACCGCTGGTCAACGAAAAGGACGGCGTCTTAATTCTCTCTGAGCT
This sequence comes from Chloroflexota bacterium, assembly GCA_005882985.1. Classification (GTDB taxonomy): domain Bacteria; phylum Chloroflexota; class Dehalococcoidia; order SM23-28-2; family RBG-16-64-32; genus CF-163. The sequence goes on along the minus strand of VBEJ01000039.1, from coordinate 21,784 downwards.
CGCCGGGTCCTTCGAGCAGCTATCCGAGCAATGTATTCCGATCGCCCCAACGGATCTCGAGGGCACAGTGCGCGCACTTCATCAGGCGCTCAACATGCCTGCTGAGGAACGAAAACGCAGGGCGGCCGCCCTCAAGTCCCTGATCCAGGACGAGGACATTACCTACTGGCTAGAGCGGCAGTTTTCCGACCTCATGGCGATGTCCCGCCAACAGCTTTGAGCACTTCGCCGAGCAGCCACTCGACTCCCTGAACGCCCTCGACCGTGTAGTCTCCTGCCGCGAGCAAATCGGTCGCTGACTCGGAGCTGAGTACGGCCACAGCAGATCCCTCGATGCCCCAATCACGCAAATTCTTGACTGCTTGAAACATACCGAGGTCCGTCCGGTCGTCGCCAACGCAAAGGATCCCATTTACCGCCAACCGCTCGGCCAGTATACATGTCGCAGTCCCTTTGTTCGCCGGAATATCGGGGCGCAGTTCAATCACTTTGCGGCCTTCGCTGATCGCGAAATGCTGCGCGGCAGAGGAATCGATGGCCTGCAGTATCGCCACTCGTGCTGCCTCGGCATCGGGTGCACGGCGATAGTGGAAAGCCACACCCAGCCCCTTGCTCTCGATCTGTACCCCGACAGCCTCGAGGTGAGTCGCGTCAGAAACGATTCGCTCGACAAGAGCCGCGTACCGCTCCACTCCTTCCGTCAACTCGACCCGCCCGTCAAGCCAGTATTCGAGCCCGTGGTTCGCTGCATACGCGGCGTTATCGATCCCCACCATCGTCTGCGCGGTGGCCAGCGGCCTCCCCGTAATTAACGCCACGCGAACCCCCTCGCGCATGAGGCGCTCCAACAAGCTTCTGGAGCGAGGTGTGACGGCGGCATCCTCCGGCCGTTCCACAATCGGCGACAGCGTCCCGTCGATATCTGAAAAGAGCCCGAGCGGCCGCCGGCTCAGAAGTGGCCGCAGAGGGTCTATATCAGTAAGCGGAAGAGCCTTCACAGGCCGAGTCTAGCACCAGTTCGCCGGCTCAGGCTCAGCCCTGGCCACGCCGGCGGTATTGTAGCGCCTCAGCCACGTGCGCCGACGTTATCACCTCACAATTCGCGAGGTCCGCTAGAGTCCGAGCCACTTTCAGAACCCGATGAAACGCTCGCGCCGAAAGTGCGAGCTGATTGACCGCAGTCCGCAGCAGCGACCTCGCCGCATCATCGAGGAACTGCTGACAGAATTCACGCACCTCCACCGGCCCCATCTCGGCATTCGCCGACAGCCGTGACTCCGAGAATCTTAGGCGCTGCACTTCCCGGCATTCTTCCACCCGCGAACGCACCTCCTGCGAACCTTCCGCAGATATCCCCTCGGAAAGCTTTTCGTAGTCCACACGGGGCACATCGACGAAGATATCGATTCGGTCGAGCAATGGGCCGGATATCCGATGCTGGTAGCGGGTGACGGCAGAATCCGAACAGCTGCAGCGGCGGCTCGTGTCGCCCCAGTACCCACACGGGCAGGGGTTCATCGCTGACATCAGCATGAAGTTAGCTGGGAACGTAACGTTGCCTTGAGCCCGGCTCACAGTTACAAGCCGGTCCTCGAGCGGCTGTCGTATCGACTCCAGCACCGAGTGGGCGAATTCGGGCAACTCGTCCAAGAAGAGTACGCCTCGATGGCTGAGCGTAATTTCCCCAGGGCGCGGCTGCCGGCCGCCACCCACCAGTCCCGCGTGCGAGATCGTGTGATGCGGCGCCCGGAACGGCCGTTGCCTGATCAACGGCGTGTCCGCGGGCAACATTCCTGCCACGCTATATATCTTCGTGACCTCCAGGGACTCCTCCATCGTCAGGCCGGGCAGTATCGTCGGCGTCGCCCTCGCGAGCAGCGTTTTCCCGGCGCCGGGAGGGCCGACCATGATCACGTTGTGCCCACCTGCCGCTGCCACCTCAAGCGCCCGCTTTACGTGCTCCTGGCCCTGGATATGCCGGAAATCTACGCCCTCCGCCGACTCGCCCGCCAGCAGAGGACTAACGCCGTTCGGCGCAAATGACCCGATCGGGTCCAGCGCCTGTAGGTGCGCCGCCAGTCTGCCGAGGGATTCCACCGGCACGACCTCGATACCATCCACCAATGACGCCTCCCGTGCGTCTGGCTCCGGGACATAGATGGTATGGAAACCGCGCTCGCGCGCAAGGCCGACCATCGGCAGGATTCCCTGCGTGTGCCTAAGCCGTCCGTCCAGCGACAGCTCACCTAAGAAGAGAGCGCACTCGATCGTTTCCGGCACCTGCCCGGAAGCCATCAAAATTCCGACTGCGATGGGTAGGTCGTAGGCGGGGCCTTCCTTGCGCAGGTCGGCCGGCGCTAAGTTCACGGTAATCCGCTGGTTCGAGAAACTGTATCCGGAATTGCGAATCGCCGACCTGACCCGCTCTCTCGCTTCCTGCACCGGCTTCTCCGGCAGACCGACGACGTTGAAGGCCGTCAGTCCGTGGCTGATGTCCACTTCTACCTCGACGATCTCTCCGTCAAGGCCGATAACCGCGCAGCTATTAGTCTTCGCCAACATCGCTGCACCGAATATAGGAAGTATGTTCTACCGAAGTAAAGAGGCTTTTGGCACTGATTCCGTTCGGGATCTAAGCCCGCTTGCGCGCGCCTTCCACCCGCCGGCTCACTGATACGACTCCTCGAATACCCTCGAGCTTTGTAAGCAAGCGTGTGAGCTGCTCGACACCCGCCATCTCGAGAGTCACGTAGATAGTGATGTGCCCGTCAGCGCTGCCCTCTGTGTGGACGCCGACCATGTTGACCTTCTCTTCGGCGACCATCGTGCTGATGTCCCTCAGCAGGCCGACACGGTCCCAAGCGTCTATGTGGACGGCAACTGGGTAGAGCTGTCCTCTCCGTCCCCACTCTACGTCGACAAGCCGCTCTTTTTCGTCTTCATTTAGCAAATTGCGGCAGTCCGCTCTATGAACAGACACACCTTCGCCTCGCGTGACGTAGCCCATGATCTTATCGCCGGGAACAGGGTTGCAGCACCGCGCCAGGCGCGTCAGCAGGTCTCCAGTCCCCAAAACGCTGATGCTCGTCGTGTAAGTCGATTTTGCCGGTGGAGGGATTTCTTCGACCGGCGCCGGTGTCTCCTCGACGAGCAGTGAAGCCAGCTTCGTCGAGATGTGCTGCGCACTGATCTCGCCGTATCCGACGCGCAAGAAGAAGTCCTCGAGGTCGTCCAGCTTGAAGAGCTTCAGGATGTCCTCTTCCATGCCGCCAAGACTCGCTCCCAACCGACGCAGCTCCTTCTCGACCATCTCCTTGCCGCGCGCAATGTTTTCCGCTCGCTCTTGACGCTTAAACCACTGCCGGATCTTTTCCCGTGCATGCGTCGTGCGGATGAACCCTAAATTTGAGTTCATCCAGTCTCGGGATGGCCCCTTTGATGACTTGCTCGTCAGCACTTCGATCACTTCGCCGTTCTTGACCTGATAGTTGAGCGAGACCAGCCGGCCGTTCACTTTCGCCCCGACACAGCGGTGGCCAAGGTCTGTGTGAATTCGGTAAGCAAAGTCTAGCGGTGTACTGCCCGTGGGCAGGTCTTTGATCTCGCCCTTCGGTGTGAAGACAAACACCTGGTCCTGGAAGATGTCAGTCTTGACCGCCTCGACCATCTCTTCCGGCTGCGCGATCTCACGCTGCCAGTCCAGGAGCTGCCGCAGCCACGCGAGCCGCTCCTCGTGGCGGAGGTCGCGCTTGGAGCCTTCCTTGTAGCGCCAGTGGGCCGCAATCCCGTATTCCGCCGCACGGTGCATCTCATATGTCCGGATCTGCACCTCCAACGGTTGCGTGTTCAGCGCCATCACAGTCGTATGCAGTGACTGATACATGGACTCCTTTGGGTTTGCAATGTAGTCATCAAACGCGCCGGGCAGCGGCCGCCAGACCCCATGGACGACGCCGAGCGCGGTGTAACAATCGGTTACGGTCTCGACGAGCACGCGTACCGCCAGAAGGTCATATATCTCGTCGACGCTCTTCCCTTCGGCTGCGTATTTCTCCATCTTGTTATGGATGCTATATATGTGCTTTGCCCGCCCCTGAATCTCAGCCTGAATGCCGTGCTTCTTCAACTCTTCGCGGATGACATCGGTCACTTGTGTGACATACGTCTCTCTCACCTGGCGCTTGGCGTCGATGAGGTCGGCAACGAACTTGTACTCGTCCGGCTGCAGGTATCGGAAGGACAGGTCCTCGAGCTGCCATTTGATGTCCCAGATGCCCAGTCTGGCCGCCAGCGGAGCGTATATCTCTATGGTCTCTCGGGCGATGCGCCGCTGATCTTCTGGTTTTAGCGCCCACAACGTTCGCATGTTGTGAAGGCGATCAGCCAGCTTGATGATTACGACACGCAGGTCCTGCGCCATCGCCAGAAACATCTTTCGCAGGTTCTCTGCCTGCGTATGCTCCGCGCCGCTGCGCGCTTCTGCCGCCTGCCCGCCGATTAGCCCGAGCTTAGTCACTCCCTCCACCATCACCGCGACTTCAGAGCCGAACCGCTTAGCGATCTCTTCGTTCGTTACGCCGCAGTCTTCCTGGACATCGTGCAGCAGCGCAGCGGCGATGGTGCTCGCGTCGAGCTGAAGATTCGCGATCGTCTCGGCGGCATGCACGGGGTGCGTGATCGCCGGGTCTCCACTCTTGCGCGTCTGCCCGGCGTGCCTCTCGGCCGCAAACGCATACGCTTCCTGAACAAGCTCCATGCCTTTCGGCGATAGATAGGAAGCGACGCGGGTGAGGACGGCCTGTCCCAGTTCTTCAAACTTTACCGTCATCGTGCTCAATTAAGTGTAGCACCGACACCCCAATTCCACGCCGAATTTACCGGTTTTGCGCGACTTTATGCGCTTCTAGTATCCTCGCTTCATCTACATGACAGGGCGATACAAGGCCCCCCGTGGCACTCAAGACATCCTTCCCGAGGACCAGCCCCACTGGGACTTCGTCCGGGAGGTGGCCGCTCGCATCAGCAAGGCCTTCGGCTACGAGGCAATCAAGACTCCTGTCTTCGAGGAGGCATCGCTCTTCACTCGTGGCGTGGGCGAGGTGACAGACATCGTGCAGAAGGAGATGTACATCTTCAACGACCGGAGCGGGCTCGATCTCGCCCTGCGTCCAGAAGGTACCGCCCCCGTCTGTCGCGCCTATCTTGAGCACGGAATGCACAACCTTCCTCAGCCCGTGCGTCTATGGTACTGGACGCCCATCTTCCGCTACGACCGTCCCCAGGCAGGCCGCTACCGTCAACACCACCAGTTCGGCGCCGAGGCTATCGGCGATTCTTCCGCCGCCGTCGATGTCGAGGTCATCGAGCTGCTTTGGCGCCTCTACGAGGAGCTCGGCCTAACGAATCTCACGCTCCAACTCAACTCCATCGGCGACGGCAAGTGCCGTCCGCATTATCTCGAGGTCCTACGCGACTACTATCGCGACAAGCTCGACCGCGTTTGCGACGACGACCGCGTACGCTTCGAGCAAAACCCGCTGCGATTACTTGACTGCAAGCAGGAGCGTTGCCAGCCAATCATAGCCGGCGCACCGCCCATTACCGATTATCTTTGCGACGACTGCACCGCCCACTTCACCGAACTCACAGCTTTGCTTGAAGCGGCCGACATCCCTTTCACCGTCAACCCCCGCCTTGTCCGTGGCCTAGATTACTACACCCGCACGGTCTTCGAGGTCATCCCGCCGGAAGAGGGCGCGCAGAGTACTATCGGTGGCGGTGGCCGCTACGACGGCCTCATCGAGCTGCTCGGCGGCCGCCCAACCCCGGGCGTGGGCTTCGCCACTGGAATCGAGCGCACTATCCTGAACCTTCAGCGCCAGGGCATCGCAGTTCCCCAGCGAGACCGCCCGCGGATTTACGTCGCCATCCAGACACCAGCGGCGCGCGTGCCGGCCTTCCGTCTGGCCTCTGACATCCGCCGCGCGGGCATCTCCGCGGTCGTTTCAACCGGCGACCGTTCTCTGAAAGCCCAGATGCGGCACGCAGATGCCCTCGGCGCGACGTATGTCGCAATCCTCGGGGAGAACGAACTGGCCGCGAAAAGCGCAACGCTACGCCAACTTGCCGACGGGGCGCAAGAAACGGTCCCGCTGATAGATGTCGCATCGCGAGTCGGGCGGGCGAACGCGCGATAGCGTGATATAATTCGCTCAGCTGGCCCCCTATCGGGGGCCGTCTTTACGTCCGAAACGCCAACAATGTGGGACAAACTCGAAGAAATCGAACGCCGCTATCGCGAGCTAGAGGCAGAGATGGCGCGGCCAGAGGTCGCCGCCGACTATGACCGCGTGCAAACGCTTGCGCGCGAGCATGCCTCCATGCAGCAAGTCGTGGGCATTCTCGGCGAATGCCGGCACCTCCGCGATTCCCTCGACCAGGCGCGCGCCATTCTGGACGATGGTTCCGACCCTGAACTCGTCTCGCTCGCACGCGACGAGGTCGAACGCGATGAATTGAGGTTGGAGCTCCTCGAGGATAGGTTGCAGCGTGCCCTGGTTCCCCAAAACCCCTTCGACGAGAAGGATGTCATCGTCGAAATCCGCGCGGCCGCCGGCGGCGACGAAGCAACCCTCTTTGCCGGCGATCTCTTTCGCATGTACAGCCGCTATGCGGAACGCCAGCGCTGGGCCGTCGAAGTCCTCGACTCGAGTCAGAGCGACCTCGGCGGCTTCAAGGAAATTGTCTTCGAAGTGCGCGGCCGCGGCGCGTACAGCCGGCTCAAGTACGAGAGCGGCGTCCACCGCGTCCAGCGCGTCCCCGAAACCGAGGCCCAGGGCCGCATTCATACTTCCACGGCAACGGTGGCAGTGCTTCCCGAAGCAGACGAAGTCGACGTCGATATTAACGAGAACGACCTTCGCATCGACATATTCAACGCCGGGGGCCACGGTGGGCAGAACGTCCAGAAGAACGCCACAGCCGTCCGCATCACGCATGTTCCGACCGGCATCGTCGCCGTCTGCCAGGACGAGCGGTCTCAGCTCAAGAACAAGACCAAGGCCATGGCCGTGCTGCGCGCCCGCTACCTCGACCGCAAACAGAGCCGTCAGCGCGAAGAAATTGACTCCAACCGCCGCGCACAAGTCGGCAGCGGAGACCGGGCCGAGAAGGTGCGAACGTATAACTTCCCGCAGGACCGTATGACCGACCACCGTGCCGGTTACACCCGCCACAGCCTCCCCGCATTGCTTGACGGCGATCTCGACGACGTCATCGACGCGCTCGCTGAGCAAGAACAGTCGCGCTTGCTGAAGGCACAGCTGGCGTGAACGTCCTGGAGGCGCTCCGCCAGGCACGGCGCCTCCTCCCACAGGTAAGCGACGAGCCGGAGCTGGAGGCTGAACTCCTCCTTCGCCACTGCCTGGGCGTAGACCGGGCGAGCCTATACCGGCTCCTTACCGCCGAACTGTCGGAGGAGGAGCAGCAGCGCTTTCGAGACTTGGTGCGCCGACGCCTCATTCACGAACCGACCGCGTACATCATCGGCCACAAGGAGTTCTTCGGCCTCGACTTCGAGGTTACGCCCGTGGCCATAATTCCCCGGCCCGAAACAGAGGTCCTGGTGGAGCTGGCAATCGAAGCCGCCCACAAGAAACTTTTAGCCGATGCGCTTCCGATCGCTGACGTCGGGACGGGCAGCGGCGCGATCGCTGTTGCGCTCGCCAGCGCCCTCCCGGAAGGGAAGATTACGGCGACGGATACCTCGCCGGAAGCACTGGAATTGGCCCAGCGCAACGCCGCTCGCCACAGAGTCGATAAGCGTATCAGGTTCCTGCAAAGCGACCTCCTCGATACGGTGCCCGGACGGGTAGACGTCCTCGTGGCCAACCTGCCTTACGTCACGACGGCAGACTGGAAGGCGCTCCCGCCGGAAATCAAGGACCATGAGCCACGCGAAGGCCTAGACGGCGGCCCCGATGGCCTCCGCGTGATAGAGCGTCTGCTCGAGCAAGCGCCCGCTCGGCTCAGCCCGTCGGGAGTCCTGCTTGCCGAGATCGGCGACATGCAGGGCCGGGCCGCGAAAGCAGCTGCGCGCGCAGCCTTCCCGGAAGCCGCGGTCAAGGTCATGCCGGATCCGTCAGGGCGCGACAGGGTGCTCGCCGTTCACACCTAATTCTTTATGCCACGCTCGGGTTGACTTCAAGGGCGAACGTGCGTTCTAATACCGGCGTGGCATCAGGCGTCGTCTTCGAAGAGATCGAGTGCAAGACCATCATCAATAGCACAAACACGCCGGGGCTTGGCTTCCGCTGGAGTATCAATCCCTACCGCGGCTGCCAGCACGCCTGCGTCTACTGCTTCGCTCGCGGAACCCACGAGTACCTCGGCTATGATTCCGGTCGTGACTTCGAGTCGCGGATCGTCGTCAAAACCAACGCTGCCGACATCCTCCGCCAGCAACTGAGCAAGAGGAGCTGGAAGCGCGAATTGATCGTGCTCGGCACCGCTTGTGATCCGTACCAGCAGGCAGAGATGAAGTATGAAATCACGCGGAAGATTCTCGAGGTCCTCCTCGATTTCCGCCAGCCGGTCCACATGCTTACGAAGTCACCCTCGGTCATCCGCGACCTCGCTCTCTGGTCGCAGCTCGCCGAAGTCACCGACGCCCAGGTAGCCTTCAGCATCCCAACGCTGGACGAGGCGGTCTGGAAGAAGATGGAGCCGGGCACGGCGAAGCCCGTCAAGCGTTTCGAAGCGCTTCAGGAGTTGAGCGCCGCCGGCGTCTCCTGCGGGGTCATGATCGCACCGATAATCCCCGGACTCACCGACGACGAGCCGCACCTCGAAGCGGTCATCCACGCCGCTCGCGATCACGGCGCGAAATTCATCGCTCCCAACGTGCTCAACCTCAAGGCCGGTAGCAAGGAGTGGTTCATGCCGGCCCTTCGCGAGGCGTACCCCCACCTCATGCCGCGCTACGAGAAGTACTACCGCGGTGCCTACGCCCCGAAAGACTACACCCAACAGGTGATGGCCAAAGTTAGTGAACTACGCGAAAAGTACGGCTTCCGTGAGCGAACGCACGCGCCGGCGCCCCAACGGGAGCACTCGGGCCAGCTCCAGATGGCGATCTGATTTTTGCCCGGCTTCTGCAGTCGTCCCGGCGGATGTAACAGTGCACTGGTGTACTGGTGTACTGACGTACCGTTCGGCAGGTCTGGATTGCAAAAGGGACGGGGGGGGGGTTATTTTTTTGGCGCCGAGGACAAACCAGAGGTGCGGTTCATCCGGGCAATTAGAGTTGCGGCTAATCCCCCCTCCGGGGAACGGTTTCGGATGCGTACTGGTCTACTGGCCAACTGATATACGGGCTTACAGGTCTGCAAGTCTAGAAGCCTCCCAGCCTCCTGTATAATCACAGACGCCTTGGTTTAACCATCAGTTCTGCTCGGCCAACAGCCGAATAGCCATGCGGACCAACGCGCTCTTGCTCGAACCCCTGCGCCCCCTTCTGCGTTGATCGAGCCACAACCGCTCCAACAGGTCGATCGTCTCGCGATCAAGGTAGAATGTTGCTTTCAGCAGCGACTGATCCGTCTGCTTGGCTGGTGCACCACTCTGCCCGTATACGTCTACACCAGTGGTCCGGCGTACTGGTGCGGCCCTATAGTCTCCGTAAACGGCCTCTAAGCCGCGCCCCTTCATAGATACCCTTTTCGCCATGATCAATCACCTCCGTTATCCGGCGGAACGCCTCCGCAGCGTCGCTCCTCGGATCGAATTCCAGAATGGATTTCCCGCTGATGAGGGCGTCAGCTACCTTCACGCGCTGAGGAACGATAATGTCGCTGACCAGCGGGCCGCATATACGCCGGAGCTCCTCGAGCGCCTCTCGTGCATGAACCGTTCGCGGTACCTTTACAGGCAATATCGTGGTGATCTTAAGCCTGGGATTGAATCGTGCCTGGACTCCCTTGATGGTGGCAAGAAGACCGCTGAGCCCCCGAAACGCAAGGAAACTGCATTCAGCAGGCACCACTACCTCGTTCGCGGCAACAAGCGCGTTCACCGTCAGAACACCCAAAGAGGTCGGACAATCTATCAGGATGAAGTCGGCCTCCGTCTTGAGTGTTACGAGCCTGCGGCGCAGCGTCTGTTGCCAGTCCGCTGTCGCCGCTAGCTCGAACTCCGCGCCCGCCAGGTCGATGCCGGCCGGGGCCAGCACAACTTTGCTCCGGACCCGAAGGAAGACCCAGTCCAGCGGCGTCTCGTCATCGATCAGGGCATCGTAGGTAGTGGCCGACAGGGAGTCCGGGTCGACGCCAAGACCCTGCGTCAAGCTGCCCTGGGGATCGAAGTCGATCAGAATAACGCTTCTGCCGCGCTCGGATAGTCCGATTCCGATATTGATCGTCGTCGTCGTCTTACCGACTCCGCCCTTCTGGTTTGCGATTGCAATCACCCGGGCCATAACAGCAGCATCATGGCAGCACACCAGTGCGCTGGCAAGCTGTCCCCTTTCGGACCGCCAGAGTCTGCGGTATATCCCGAATCGCACTTGCCCTCATCTGACCGCCGATTTTTCCTCCTTAAGCTATTGACCGAGGGTCCGGCTTTTCCGATGATGCGCACGAACGGCGGAATAGGGAAGCCAACGTTGATATCAACAACAACTAGGCTGTTTTCGGGGGCCCCGCCGGACTATCGCCAGCCGCTGCCGCGCAAAACGCGGCCATGTTCGCGCGAAAGGAGACATCGAGATGCGGTTCATCAGGACCGTTCAACAGATTCACAACGATGAACGAGGCCACGTCGAGGTTGGAGTACCAGCGCTCGTGGCGGCCATAGCAGCTATCGTCCTGGCGATCGGCGCGGCGGCAGACAGCGACGTAGTGACTATCATCAGCGGAGTCGTCCTCGGCGTCGCCCTCCTCGCTGCGAGCCTCGCCCGCCACAGGCAAATCGACTACGACGTCTGGAGGCGCCTCGACAAGCTAGAGAAGTAACTTACCAGGTCAGGTGGACATCAAGGGGGCTGCATGCCGGACAAGCTCATTCTATTGATGCACGAATCCTGGAATGATCTCGACCGGGCCATAAGCGGGCTGGCTCCGAAGGAAGCGACGCGCCGCCACGACGGTGGCAGCAGCATCGCTTGGACGGTCGGCCACGTTACGAACCTGGTGGACTCATGGATCAACGCCAGATTGCAGGGGCTGCCATCTCATCCAGTCATAAGCGATCCGATGATTCGCACTGGCGGCGGTGGAGATGCACACAACTGGCCCGCTATACTTGCCGGAATGAGTGAAGTCCGCGAGGCATCGAAGCGGTTCCTTGACTCCAAGCCGGAGCCAGACCTCGACCGAACGATCCCCTATGACGGTGCCATTGACTATCTACACCCGATTGGCCTGTCACTACGCTACGCCCTCATGCGGGTTGCGGCGCATCACTTCGTGCATGTAGGGGAGATTGTGACCATCCGCTACCTCATGGGTCACCCCGCGGAAGACTTCAAGGATTGGGGCCAAGCTCTTGTATAAGGGGCGCTAGGCGATCAAACGTCGAAGAAGGTGACGCGGACTAAACCTGCACCCGCAGTGCGTCTAGATCGCGGACCAGTTGTTGAGTCGACTCGAAGAGTATGCCATTCATTCCAACGGCGGTCGCACCATTTGCGTTCGCCTCAACATCGTCGATGAACACACACGCCTTCGGACGGAGCGACAGCCGCCGTGCGGCGTGTAAGTAGATGTCGGGGTCTGGCTTGGCGACGCCCAAGTCCGCCGAGCCCACGACAACCTCGAACAGTGGCCCGAATCGACGCTTGATGAAGCGCTCTAGGTCGCGGGTTTTCGTATTCGATATGGCCCCTCATTGACTGGTGCTTCCGCCTTAAGTGCCTTGCACCTCATCCGCCTGGCCTCCGGCTTCCTCAACGAGCGCTTCCCGCACAGAATCGACCCATTCTTCATACGAGCAAAGCCCCACTCGTGCCTCTTTCCAACGACTGTTGACGTCTAAACACCTAGTGACAGTGCCGGGCATCAGGCTGAAGCGGGCATCGATCCCGAAGTCGCGAGCGGCTTCCATCAGGATAACGCCGCCTAAGTCGAAGAACACAGCTTGGATGGTCATGTTGTAGGTCACGACCATCTTGAACCTAGCATTCCCTTATCTTGAGCTTTCACGAGCCACTGCTGGACTATTTCTAGACATCGTTCTAGCGGTTGATCCGTATCGACAGCGAGCAGTTCCGCTCCTGCTACAGGTCGTGGAGATAGGAGTGATCGTGCTGCCGCATCCTCCTCTAACCTTTTCGTCAGTTTGGCAATACCCGAATCACCAGACCATTGCACCAAAGTAACCTGTCCCTCACGTCCTCGAATTCTTTCTTGCAAGACATCCAGGGCAACGACACATTGAATTAGTCGCACGGGCACATTGAGAGCACGGCCCAGGGTGATAAAAGGTGTCAGGAGAGATCGTCTTTCGTGAAGCGACCATCAACGACTACACCAAGCCTTAGCGCAAGCTGCTGTTCCGCGAGTAGCAATAGTTGGACATACGACAGCTCGCCAGCCTCTACGTCGTCAAGATAGCCCTGCGCCGCCGACGCTTTGAGGACGTCTCTGTCCAAAATCGGCAGATGGTTTGCGGCGGCCACCGCTCGCGCCAAGGTACTCTTTCCGCTTGCAGGCAATCCCCGGACGAGAATGATATTCGCTGGAAGGCCACCTGAGTCGCTCAAAGCATGCCTCACGAACGCAGTAGTGGGATCCGAAACCGGCGATAGGTTCCTAACCGTCGGGCGCTCTGCCTCGCTAGGTTGAAATTTGCGATCGTATCGCCAGTGAAGCCTACCGGCTAAGCTGGTAGACCTTGCCCTCGGTCTTAATCGACGGAGCCACGATCATCTCAGCCTCGTGGAACTCCGCGACCGTGCGCGCCCCGCAGACGCCCATGCAGGTCCGGATCGCGCCGACAAGGTTTTCTGTCCCGTCTGTACGCGATGTCGGTCCGAACAGCAGGCGGTCGAGGGTCGTGTCCACACCCGGCCGAATGCGTACACCGCGCGGCAGTTCCCGGTGCCCCGTCGACATGCCCCAGGCGTAGCCCTTCGCCGGGGCTTCCTCCGTTCGTGCGAACGCGGTCCCGAGCATGACCGCATCGGCTCCGGCTGCGAGCGCTTTACAGACATCGCCGCCGTTGCGCATCCCGCCGTCGGTGATGATCGGGACGTACCGCCCGGTGTCCCGGTAGTGCTCGTCTCGAGCGGCTGCGCAGTCGATCGTGGCCGTTACCTGTGGTACGCCGATGCCAAGCACCTCTCTGGAAGTGCAGATCGCTCCCGGCCCCACTCCAACCATCATCCCGGCGATGCCCGTTTCCATTAACTCGCGTGCCGCGTTGAATCCTACTGTGTTCCCGACAACCACCGGAACCCGAATGTTCTCGATCAGTTCCTCCAGGATCAGCCCGCGAGGTGAAGTCGATACGTGGCGCGCGGTCGTGACCGTCGACTGCACGACGAAAATGTCCGCCCCCGCGTCCACGGCTATTGGCGCCAGCTTCTTCGTGTTCGCCGGAGTGCAAGAGACGGCGCACGCAGCGCCGCCTTCCTTGATCTCCCGCACCCGCCGGCCGATCAGCTCCTCGCGCATCGGCATCTCGGTGAGTCGTTGGATCGCCGCCGCCGATCCCTCCTGGGAGGCCGCAACGATTTCCGCGATCGCCTCCGCCGGGTCCTCGTAGCGGCACTGGAGCCCCTCAAGGTTCATCACCGCCAATCCCCCGCGCCGGCCCAGCTCGATCGCGAAGCGAGGGTCGACTACGGCGTCGAGGGCCGCCGCGAGGATCGGAAAGTTGAAGGCATGCTCGCCTATGCTAAATTGGATATCCGTCAGCTCTGGGTTAACGGTGATGCTTCCGGGCACGATGGCAACCTCGTCGAACCCGTAAGCGGGGCGGAGCTCCCTGTACGTCGCCAAACTCATTTCGTAAGCGTTCCTCTCTCGTGGAAGCCCGAGGGATTTCAAACAATATATCAATCCGCCGTTCAGCGGGTCAACGCTTGGAGAGGGTATTTTGAGTAAAAGTGTAAACACTTTCCACTGACGAAGTAGTAAGGCGTTATATCCTTTGGGCAGCCTGCTCGTCGTCTCCACGCCTATCGGCAATCTTGAGGACGTCACCTTCCGCGCTCTCCGTATGCTTCGCGAGGCCCAGCTCATCGCTGCGGAAGACACCCGGACGACCCGCATCCTGCTCCGCAGGTACGGCATCAGCGCCCGAGTTGTCAGCTACAACGAGCACAACATGCGCACGCGCACCCCCCAGCTGCTCGCCGCGCTCGAATCCGGTGATGTCGCTCTAGTCTCCGAGGCCGGCACTCCAGGCGTCAGCGACCCCGGGCATGAATTGATCACCGCCGCGATCGAAGCGGGCTTCGCGGTCGTCCCTATCCCGGGGCCGTCGGCCGTCATCGCCGCACTCACGGCTTCGGGCGTGGACATGCGACAATTCACGTTCTTGGGCTTCCTTCCGAGGAGAACTGCAGAGCGCCGTCGAGTGCTCGCCGCGGCAGCGAAGGAGCCGCGGACCGTAGTCTCGTTCGAGGCGCCTCATCGACTTAGAGGAACCCTCGAAGACATCCGCGATGTATTTGCCGAGCGGCGCATCGCGCTGTGTCGCGAGCTCACCAAGGCGTTCGAGGAGGTCTTCCGAGGCACCGCTGCAGAAGCGCTTGCGTACTTCCAGGAGCCACGGGGCGAGTTCACGATCGTCATCAAGGGTGCCAGCGAAAAACAGCCCATCGCAGACGAAGATGTGCGCCGCAGGATCAAGGAAGCGAGAGACGATGGCATGTCTGCCAGAGACGCCGTCAAGGCTGTCACCGCCGCGACCGCCCGCCCTCACCGGGAGGTCTACGCTCTGTGGCTCGAACTCAGTAAGGAGGCGTGACCACCGCCCAGCCGCGGCACCCGGGCATTCCCACACCCCCATGCTAAAATCCCACTGGAACATATATGCCCGAAACAATCTTTATAGGCGTCGCATGGCCCTACAGCAACGGATCACTACATATCGGCCAGATCGTCGGAGCCTATCTCCCCGCGGACATCTTCGCCCGCTACCACCGCGCCGCAGGCAACGACGTGCTGATGGTCTCGGGTAGCGATCTTCACGGCACGCCGATCACCGTCCGCGCTGAACAAGAGGGTCGCACCCCCACCGAGGTAGCCTCCCAGTTCCACAACGAGTTTCTCGCCTCGTGGAAGCGGCTCGGGATCAGCTGGGACCTCTACACCACCACCGGCACTGAGAACCACGCGCGGGCCGTCCACGACATGTTCCTTCGTCTGCTAGAAAAGGGCGATATCTACCAGGGGAGCATGAAGCTTCCGTATTGCACCGTGGAAAAACGCTTCCTCCTCGACCGTTACGTCGAAGGCACCTGCCCGATCTGCGGCGACGCGAATGCTCGTGGCGACCAGTGCGATAACTGCGGCAACGTCCTCGACCCGATCGACCTCACCGACCGCCGCTGCAAGTTCGACGGCTCCGAGCCCGAACTCCGCGACTCGGAACACTTTTTCCTTCGACTCAGCGCCTACAATGACCGCCTGCGAGAATGGCTCTCGTCAGACAAGCCACACTGGCGTAAGAACGTCGTCAACTTTTCACTTGGAGTTATCGAACAGGGCCTTCACGACCGTGCGATTACGCGAGACCTCGAGTGGGGTATCCCCATTCCCGTCGAGGGCTACTCTCAAAAGCGCATCTATGTCTGGTTCGAGAACGTTATCGGCTACCTTTCGGCCGCTATCGAATGGGCCCAGCAGAACGGGCAGCACGAGCGCTGGAGAGACTTCTGGCAGGACTCACAGACGAAGAGTTACTACTTCATTGGCAAGGACAACATCTGGTTTCACACACTCAGCTGGCCCGCTCAGCTCATGGGCTACAGCGAGGCAAAGGGAGAGCACTATAACCTTCCCTACGATGTCCCCGCGAACCAGTACCTCACCATTCGCGGAAGCAAAGCGTCGACCAGCCGCCGAATGGCCGTGTGGGTCCCCGACTTCCTCTCGAGATACGATCCCGATCCGCTCCGTTACTACCTGGCAGCGACCATGCCCGAGACGTCGGACTCCGACTTCACATGGGCCGACTTCGTGCGCCGTAATAACGACGAGCTAGTCGCTACCTGGGGCAATCTTGTGAACCGCGTTCTGAGCTTCACGTACCGAAATTTCGATGCGGCCGTTCCCAAGCCCGGAGAACTGACCGACGATGATCGCGCCCTAGTCTCTCGGTCCGAACAAGCCATCGCCGAGGCCGGCCAGAACCTCTCTCTCTGCCATTTCCGAGGCGGTCTCGAGTCCGCGATGTCTGTGGCACGCGAAGCCAACCGCTACATCGAAGAGAACGCACCCTGGAAGCTAATCGGCGAAGATCGCGCTCGCTGCGCAACCGTTCTTCACACCGCCATCGCCGCGATCAGCGGACTAAACGTGGCGCTGTCACCCTATCTGCCGTTCACCTGCGAGACCCTCCACGGCTATCTCGGCAACGAGACGCCGCTCCGAGACGCCGGCTGGGAGCTTCAGGCGCCGCCCGCCGGCCGGCCCCTCTCGGAGCCTCAGCCGCTGTTCAAGAAGCTCGACCCCGCGATCGTCGAAGAGGAAGAAGCAAGGCTCGGCCCCTGATGAGCCCGGTTCAAGGCGTCATAGATTCGCACTGCCATCTGCAGGACCCCAAGTTCGACGGCCAACACGAAGCAGTTGTTCGCCGCGCTCGAGAAGCTGGCGTCTCCGATCTGGTGGTCGTGGGTTACGACCTCGAAAGCAGCCGTCGCGCCGTAGAGCTAACACGTTCTTTCGCGAGCGTCTACGCGACCGTTGGCATCCACCCTCACGACGCCAAGACACTTACGCCTTCCGGTGTCGATGCCCTGGCACGATTGGCGGAGGATCCAAGCGTCGTCGCCATCGGCGAGATCGGGCTGGACTTCTACCGAAACCTCTCGTCGCCCGACCGCCAGCGACAGGCGTTTCGCGAGCAGCTAAGCCTTGCGCGCTCCCGTCACCTCCCGGTCGTAATCCACGCCAGAGACGCGGACAATGAGGCGTTCGACATCCTTTCGTTGTACCCAGCGAGCGTAAAGCCCGAATGGGTGACGAACCGGCCGCTCGGGGTAATGCACTGTTTCGCCGGCGATCTGCCCCTCGCCCTTCGCTACGTCGAGCTTGGCTTCCTCATCTCTATCGCCGGCACCATAACTTATCATAACGCCGCAAAGATGCGTGCGGTCGCTCGGGACATTCCTCTCGAGTCGATAGTGGTCGAGACGGACGCACCGTATCTGACCCCACAATCGCGCCGCGGGCAGCGTAACGAACCCGCCTACATCGTCGAGACCGCGCGCTTCATCGCCGAGCTGCGGAGCGAGCCGTTCGGGGTAATCGCTCAAATGACCTCGGTTAATGCGGCGCGCCTCTTCGCGCTCGATCTTGTTCCCCAACCGGCCGGAGAGCGCCCATGAGGACGCAGGCTCTTTACGGCGCCGTCCAGGAGGACCTCTCGCTCGTCGAAGATGTATTCGAGTCGCTCAAGCACGGCGACTACGGCCCGCTGGGTGACATGCTTGACATCGTCCTCTCCGGAGGCGGCAAACTGCTGCGTCCGGCACTTGCTCTTCTCAGCGGCCGCTTCGGCCATTACGACCTCGATCTCCTCGTCCCCTTGGCAGCGTCAGTCGAGCTGTTGCATACCGCCACTCTGGTCCACGATGACGTCATCGATCAGGCATCCACGCGTCGCGGCCGGCCCACCGTCAACAGCTCCTTCCACAACTCAACCACAGTCATGCTCGGCGACTACCTCTTCGCCCACGCAGCTGACCAGGTCGTCAAGACTGACAACCTCCGCGTCGTCCGCCTCTTCTCCGACACGCTCATGATCATGGCCAAAGGTGAGATCCGCCAGGACCTCACCGCCTACGACAGCCGCCAGACCATCCGCGACTATCTCCAGCGCATCGGCGGCAAGACTGCCTCGCTTTTCGCCACGGCTTGCGAAGGCGGCGCGATAGTCAGCGGTCAACCGGACGAGTGGACTCAGGCCTTCCGCGACTACGGCTACAACTTTGGAATGGCGTTCCAGGTCGTGGACGACATCCTTGATTTCACGGGAGACCCTGACGCAATGGGAAAGCCTGTCGGCAGCGATCTAGAGCAGGGGACTCTTACCCTTCCTTCATTGCTCCTAATGGATCGCTCGCCGAAATCGAATCCCATCCAGAAGTACTTCACCCGCCCCTCGCGGGAGCGGTTGGCGGAGGCTATTCAGGCCGTCCTCGAGTTCGGTGTTATCCAAGAATCGTACGAGATGGCCCGCGACTTCTCGCAGCGCGCAAATGAAGCGCTAGACCTCCTGCCAGACCTCGAAGACCGCCAGACCTTGCGCGATCTGACCGAATATATCCTTGGCCGGCGAAGCTGATCCGCCGTAGGAGTGGCTAACCTGAGGGCAGGACCTTCTTTTCCTTCTCCGGCGCCTTCGTCTTTACCGTCGGGAAGCCGTCCTTATCAATGCCCCAGCGGTCGCGGTAACGCGCGTCTCGCAGCGCCGCGAGCCGTTTATCCCGCTGCGCTCGCGACTCTCCCTTCGTCGGCCGCGGCTTCGGCTTCGGCTTGGCCAGCTCCGGGTGCTCCCACCCCTTCATGCGCGTCGCCCGCTTCTTGACCTCCTGGCCCATGTGCCAGTAAGTTCCCTTATCCGGAATGCGCCGCGGATAGCCGTCCCGAAACGTGAAGGCGTTGAAGCTCGACATGATCCGCTCACCGTCCCGATCGCATTCCGGACACGGGACGGCCAGCGAAGCCTCCCGCATCTCGCGGATCGCCTCGAAAATGCCGTTGCAGTCCTCGCAGTAATACTCGTAAAGCGGCATCTTTAGCCTTTCGCTCCCTCCGCCTTCCCCTTACGCTTGGCGATTTCCTTCGGTTTCACACGGGCGATCGTCTTCGCGGGCGTCCCGGCCCTCACAGGCTTGTGGTGGAAGGGTACCCGCTGCCGCCAGCCTTCCTTCCGCGACATCGAGGCGAACGTGGTCGGCATTATTCGGTCGGCATCGGCTCCGCATTTCGAACACGGTGCCGGCTCTTCCGAATAACTCACCGAGCGCAAAGCCTCGAATATCTTGTCGCACGCCTCGCAGTAGTACTCGTACAGAGGCATCGCTCAGGCCTCCACCGCGTGCTGCGCGCCTTCTCGCCTTAGCCGCTCGATGAACGCCGCCGCGTTCACGTCGCGCTCGAGCACACAGACGATGAAACTCCGTAGATGATTCTCCACCTCTCGTCCCAGAGTCCCTTCCGTCCGCACCCGCATGGCATCGTTATACGACCCGTGCTGTAAGAGTCGCAAGACCTTCAGCGCATTCAGGGAAAGCGTTCGCGCACCCATACCGCCCCCTCCGCACGCGCGGCACACCGCGCCGCCGCTTATCGGCGCAAAGAAATTGTCCACCGCCTCCAGACGCATCCCGCATCCGGCGCACACCTCCAGTTCCGGCCGGAAGCCGCACTGGTCCAGTAGCCTCATCTCGAAGAATCGGAGCGTTTGGTCGAGCTCCTCCGCTTCCGCGAGCCGGCGCAGTGTCTCCACGAGTAGCCGGTAGGTCGGGAAGCTGTGCGTCCGCTCAGGCACAAACCGGTCGATAAGTTCAGCGGCGTATAGCGCCCGACTCAGGCGGTCGAGGTCGTCTCGAAGCGGTTGAAAGCTCTCGAGTGTCTCGCATCCCGCCACGACGTCACTCACATGCCCCTGCGCCAGCTGAAGCATGCAGCGCGTCAGTGGCTGAAGGTGACCGGACATCCGGCTGGTCGTCTTTCGCACACCCCGCGCTTTTACGTCCATCTTCCCGAACGTCGGCGTATACACGCAGAGGATGCGGTCCGCCTCGCCCAGCCGTCGCTGGCGGAGGATAATCCCCTCCGTCTTGTACATACGGGGCACGGGCATACTAGCTCTCGATCTCCTGCCGCCCCTCGAGCGCCCGCGCGAGCGTCACGTCATCCGCGTACTCCAGGTCTCCGCCCACCGGCAGTCCTCTCGCGAGGCGCGTAATGCGCACCCCCAGCGGCCGCAGGAGGCGCGTCAGGTACATCGCCGTCGCCTCGCCCTCCAGGTTCGGGTTCGTCGCCAGGATGATCTCTTGGACCTCGCCCGATCGCAGCCGCTGAAGCAGCTCCGAGACCTTCAGGTCCTCCGGCCCTATACCATCGATCGGCGATATTGCCCCGTGCAGAACATGGTGCATCCCGCGATAGCTCTGCGTCCGCTCGATCGCCAGAATGTCCAGCGGCTCCTCAACTACGCAGATGATCGTGCGGTCTCGGTCGCCGTCCACGCAGATCCGGCACGGGTCCACTTCCGTCACGTTTTGACAGATCGAGCAGAAAGTGACGCGTTCCTTCATTTCGACGATGGCGGATGCCAACGCTCGCGCCTCCGCCACCGGCATCCGCAGAAGATAGTAGGCGAGGCGCTGGGCGCTCTTCGGGCCGATGCCTGGCAGCTTGTACAGCTCGTCGATCAGGCGCGCCAGCGGCGCCGCCGTCGCCGGCGTCGATTCGTTCACGTACGAGTCACCTCGCGGCTTACGACGTCAGTCCGGGAAGGTTCATGCCACCCGCCAGTCCCGCCAGCTGCTGCATCTGGCTCGTCCGGATCTTCTCGAGCGCGTCGTTCATCGCTGCCTGGATCAAGTCCTGCAGCATCTCGGCGTCGTCCGGATCGATCACCTCGGGCTTGATCGTAATCTCCTGCAGTGAGGGGTGCGCGTTCATCTTCACGGTAACCGCGCCGCCGCCTGACGACGCCTCGATTATCGTCTCGTCCAGCTTCTGTTGTACTTCCGCGATCCGCCCCTGCATCTGCTGCAGCTGCTTCATGAAGTCAGGATTCATCCCGCCGCGGCTCGCCATCCGGCCCTCCTTTAACTGATGTGCTTCCGATTGGTCTCGCACCCAACTGGCGCGCCGCCTCTACAAGGTGCCCCCCCTTCGCCGCCGTCCTCACGACGCGTTCTCGCGGCGAATGCTCGAACGCGATTTTGATGGGCCGTCCCAGCACGCTCGAGAATAGCTCTTCCAGTCGCTTCGCGTACGGCCCTGACTCGATCCTCTCGAGGTGGAACGTATGGTAAAACCCCAGCGTGACGACCTCTTCTTCTTCCGATCTCACCTCACAGGACCCGTTCAGTAGTCCGGACAGCTGTCTGTCTGTATCCTTACAGACCTGTCGCACCCGGTCCAGAAGGTCAAGTGTTTCGGCAGAGGGTGCCGACAATACCGGCGCTACAACCTGAGGCGTCACTTCCGTTTCGCCCTCGAGCGGCCTCTCCAGCGCATCCGCCTTACCATCATCGCCCGCCGGCGCCACTTCCGCCGTAGCCGGACTCTCGGCGACCGTGGAGGCTTTTCCGCTCGCCAAGGCCACCTCCATAAGTGCGAGCTCCAGCGGCAAAGACCCGCCCGACGCGGGCGAATCGTCTCTGAAGTCGGCCAAGGCGAAGGCCCTGAGCACTTCCACAATCCTGTTACGGTCGAGCTTGCCACCGGTTTCCTTTGCCTCCTCCGCGGCCTCCTGTGGCAGGTCCAGAGCGTCCAGGGCGCCGGTCTTGGCAAGCAGAACGTTGCGCAGGTAGCCAACGACCTGCTTGCAGAAATGCTTCATATCGGCCCCGTCATCGCGCACGGTCGCAATC
>VBEJ01000197.1 GCA_005882985.1 Chloroflexota bacterium | reverse complement strand
GTCTCCGTCGACCCTGATCTCCTGTCGTTTCTTGCGCGCATTCCACGTGAGCAGCAGGCGCGTTTGCTCAAGCTATTCAAAGGCATGGAGCGCGGGACGCCGGCAGCGACGAGGCAAAGCGCGGGTTAGGGAGTAGCCGCCCTGCGATCGATTC
The DNA here is from genome assembly GCA_005882985.1 of Chloroflexota bacterium. Lineage (GTDB taxonomy): Bacteria > Chloroflexota > Dehalococcoidia > SM23-28-2 > RBG-16-64-32 > CF-163. The sequence goes on along the minus strand of VBEJ01000197.1, from coordinate 2,947 downwards.
CCGGGGTGGCGGGGCGAACGAGAAAAGAGAGATTATTGACAAGCTGGCGAGGAGCATCGACAATTCTTGCGACTCCCAGTTAGGCGGAGCAACAAAATGAGGCTAGGAGACAGGATCAGGCAAATACGCGATGAGCTCGGCCTCACCCAGGGCCAGCTCGCGAGCGGCTCCTCGGTGAGCCAGGGCTACCTCTCCCAACTCGAGAACGGCGAGGTGAAGAACCCCTCCGCGGCTGTGCTGCTGCGCGTCGCTCAGGCGATGCAGATCGATCCCGATGAGCTCTTCGAGGCAGCGGGGTATCCCACGGTGCGCATGCTCCGCCAGATCTACCAGGACTACGAGTCCACGGTAGACGCGGACCTCCTACGCTATCTCGGCAATCTGCCGAGGGACCGCCAGCGCCGCTTGCTCCTCATCCTGCGGGGTATGGAGCAGGTGCTCAACGGCTCCCCTGCAATCGGCAACGGGTCTGACTGGGCCACCCCGGAAGCTTCCCCGCCGCTCACCGTGAGGACGTCGCCGCAGGCGGCAGCCTTGAAGGGCGCCGGCTCGCATCCGGAGCTCACGCGGGCCCGTCGCTAATGGCAGACCTGCCGGACGACCGCCTCGCTCTCGCCGAAAAGATCGACCCTGAGCTGCTTCAGATGCTGGGACGCATGTCCCGCCGCCAGCAGCGCCAGGTGCTGCTCCTGCTCATGATCGTAGAGAACCTCCTCTACGAGATGATGCGCGAACGCCGCGCCAAAGAAGACCTCGAATAGCCGCTGTTTTCGCGTCAATCTCTGATCCGTTCGTGCTTAGCCTGTCGTGGCGCTTCGGTCAGTGCCGTCGATGGCAGGCTGTGCTTAGATTACCCAGCCCCCCGCCCCGCCCGCCCCAAGGCATCGAAGACCTTACTGAATGTTCAAGAGGAACGAACGCAACGCCGCGGCGCGAATGTGCCGGTTGCGCTTTAGCATGCTCAGACTGAGGCTCCGCGAACTATCCCGTGGCCGCCTACGGCACTTGCGCGTCCAGCGCGACCCAATAATACGTGGTTCCCGCCGCGTTCACGTCGTCGTCGGTGCCCACTTCAAACCCGCCGGCCTGCAGGGCTCGTATTGCCGCTGGCGAATCCGGCGTGTTGACCGCATACGAGGCGGAATTCGCATCCGGGAACCCCAGGCCCGATGCACGCCACCGAGCGCGCGAGCCTCCCAAGTTCGAATCGCCTTTGACGCTGACAAAGGCCGGGGAGGGGCCGGTCGGGACTGTGAGGCCGTCCATCCCCGTTCCGGTGTAGTGACCTGTCAAGAAGTTTGGCGAACCTTTGAACGCAACGTAATAGATCGTCGAATTCAGGTTGTTGACGTCTCCCCGGCTACCGACGGTGAAGCCGTCACCATCGAGGGAGAGGACGCCGTCGTAGTACGGTTCGCCGTCTCCGCCCGCGAACCCGAACGACGCCGGCATGTCAGCCTGGCGCTGGACGCCGCAGATCGCGCCTCCCCCGGCGCTTTTGACGAACGCCCAGGCCGGGGTGAAGCCGATGCCTGTGACCGGGTGAGACTGCTGACCGTTGCCCGTATACGAGCCAAACTTTATATTCGCACCCGGTTGGCTGTCTTTGATAGCAAACCAGTGATATGTTGGGGCACCTGGTCCTCCCCGGTTCACCTTGTCGTCCGAGCCTACCGTGAAGCCGCCGGATTCGAGCGATTGGATCCCTGTCAACAGCTTCGGGGTGCAAATAAAGAGGAAGCTTTCGCCGGACGGCATGTTGTTCGTGCGAAACACGGCTTGCTCGTTTCCGCTACTCTTGACGATCACCATGTCTGGCTGAAAGCCCACATCGATGTACCGCGAAGAACTCCCGTCACCGACATAGGTGCCTGAGGCTAACACAAACGGAGAGACCGCTGGTAGATAGGTGCAGCGCAGCCCGAAGAAGCTTACCATCTTGGAGAGATCAGTGATGTCGACGAACCTGTCGAGCGCCTCTGGGGCGATGTTGCTCCGGTTGGGTGCCTGCGGGATAGCGAGGCCGAACGATCCAGTTATCCGGACGACGTCCGAGATGTCTGAGAATTGGTCGTTATTGATGTCGGCCGGCCAGGCATCGTGATTCTGGCTGGCCGAGCATACCGCGCGTGGGTCAGTGCCGATAACGAAGCTGGCTTCTGAATATGCACCGAACACCGGACAACCGTCGTTGACAAATGGGTCATCCGCCAATCCGTCGTCATTTTTGGTGTTAGAACTGTCAACGCATTCCAACCCCACCTCCCGTAGGCCCCCGTAGGCCGGACAGCCGTCATTGATCACGGAGTCGTCAGTAGGATCGTCGTTTGTTTCATTCTGGCAGAGGGGGGTGCCGGACTCTATCCGGTCGCTAAAGCCGTCGCCGTCCGTGTCGAACGCGAGGTTCGATCTTAAGAATCGGGAAGCCGCGCAAACGGTCGCGATGTTGGGATACAACTTGCTAGTCTGGTAGAAGCACAGTCTGTACGAACCGTCCAGAAAACCTTCGGGCTTTCGGTAGTAGACCGTTCTATCCTGGCTGCACGGAACGGCGCTACACGGTGCGATGCTGTTGGTCAAAAATCGCGAGTCGGTGAATATCCAGCCGCTGCCGGACCAGCGTTCGATGATGACGCCGTAGCCCTCCTCAGCGGCGTTGTCATCGCGGAAACGCACCGCGATGTCAGGTCCGGCGGAGAACACTGTCGTGGGCCTCCCAGGCGGCGCGAGGCCGTACAGAGCTTGGACGAGTGTGACGTCCCGAGGCGTCGGGCCTAGTACCCCATCGCAACCGCTGTCTATCTGGCCACCGAGGTTCAGATCGGCTAATGCATCCATTATGCTAACGTTGCTAGGGTCATCTACGCATGGGTTTTGCTCGAGGGGCGGGACATCAGCGTAGGCCTCGGGTAGGCCGAATATGTGGCCTAGTTCATGGTCGCGATCG
>VBEJ01000009.1 GCA_005882985.1 Chloroflexota bacterium | reverse complement strand
TCCGGGCCCCAGTAGCCGCCGGAGTTCGAGCAGGCGACGGCATCTGTCAGCGGGCTCTTGCAGATGACCATGTATCGACCGCCGGTCGGGGCGTAGGTGCCGGTCAACGGGCCGGTCGCGAAGATAAGCTTGTTATCCGGACTGAGGGCGTCGACGGTCGGGTCCATCTCTTCGTAGAGGTAGCGGGTCCCGAGACCTCGGCCGCCGATGTACTCTCGGGCCCACTCCAGGTTGAGCGGCTCCTTCGTTGTCGAGCCCTTTGTGAGGTCGGTTCGAAGAAGCTGTCCCGTCCAGCCGTATGGCATTGCTATTCTCCTAGCTCGCCGCCGCGGCGGGCTTCTCGGCGATGTCCATGCGCACCATCCATTCGATCGGTTCGACGTCGGCGTATTCGAGGGCGTCGTAGGTGCAGATCTTTACGCACTGGGGGTCTCCGCCGCAGAGGTCGCAGTTGTGGGAGACGTCATTGTCTTGGTGGAACCCCATCACGCTGAAGGGACAGGCGACCATGCACATCTTGCAGCCGATGCACTTGTCGTCGTTGACCTGCACCATGCCGTTGGCGTCGCGGGTGATGGCGTAGGTGGGGCAGTTACTCAGGCAGGGGGCGTCTTTACAGTGGAAGCAGGTGACCGGCAGGTAGACCGCCTCGTCGACGAAGTCGTGGACGAAGATGCGGGTTTTGGCCGGCTGGAAGGCGCCTTCGTGGAAGAAGGAGCAGGCGCCCTCGCAGAGATGGCAGGCAACGCATTTCTGCGGGTGGGCGAGGACCATCTTCATGGGCGGGCTCCCTTCCAGCGACTCCCCGATTATGCGCCAATCACGATACGTTTCCGGCCTGCCGGTGTCAACGTAATGAGGAACCATCGTGCGTAATCAACCGTGGGGGCGAGCCGTCCACGCAGGAGTTACGGCGCAACGCAAAAGACGCTATTCGAAATGCGAGATGCCGTCTCGTGCACGTGGACTGTTCGCCCTACACCCCGCTCGCACACCGCGTGCTATACTCGCGACGCTTTCAGGAGATGATTCATGCCGCAAGCATCCGTAAATGATGTTGAGATCAATTACCGCGAGTCGGGTGAAGGCTTTCCGGTTGTCCTGGTGCACGGTTACACGGGTAACTCGCGGAACTGGGCGCTGACCGCGCCCGCGTTGGCCGAGCGCTTCCGCGTGATCTCCGTGGACCTGCGCGGGCATGGGTCGTCCGCGAAGCCGATGAGTGAGGACGCTTATGCGCTCGAGACGATGGCTTCCGATGTCTACGAGCTGCTGAAGAATCTCGACGTCAGCGAATGCGCTCTCGTCGGTCACTCGATGGGGGGAATGGTCTCGCAGCTGCTCATCCTGGAGCATCCGGAGATGGTTCGTGCGCTCGTTCTGGTCGATACGGCGGCGGAGGTGCCGACGGGGCTGCCCTACGACGAGCGCCGGAAGCAGAGGCAGCGGCTGGTGGAGATCGCGAAGAAGGAAGGGATGGAGGCGGTGTTCGAGGAGCAGCTGAAGGTCACGCCGATTCCGGAGGCATTCAAGACCAGCCCGGAGTATATCGACGTCTGGCGCCAGCAATTCTTGATGACCTCTCGCGAGGCATACATCGCCTGCGCCACCGGGATGTCGTCGCGGCGATCGCTGTTAGGCGATCTGGCCTCCATCACAGCCCCGACACTCATCATCTGCGGTGAGCACGACGAGCCGTTCCTCGAGCCATCGAGAGACATGCACAAGGCGGTCCCCGGCAGCGAGCTGATCATCATCGCGGGCGCGGGGCACGGGCCGCAGATGGAGACGCCGGCGGAATTCAACGAGGTGCTGATGGCGTTTCTCTCGACAGTGACTGAGACCGCGGCCGTATAGGAGCAGACGGTCCGTGCCGTTTTACGGATGGCTGGTCGCGGCGATGATCCGGAGGGCGGTGCGGCGCATAAACGGCGGCGATATCGGGCCGCTGCTCGGCAGTTTCGCCGCGGACGCGACCCTTCTCTTCCCGGGCGATCATTCGTGGGGCGGTGAATACAAAGGGACGGCCGCCATCCGAGGGTTCCTCGAGCGCTTCGTCGAGGTGGGCATTAATCTCCAGCCGCATGAGATCGTGGTGCAGGGTTGGCCGTGGAACACTACCGTGATGCTTCGCTTCACTAATGAGGCCCGAGACAAGAACGGGGATGTCGTTTATGCGAACAGGGGCGCGATATTCGCGCGTGCAGCGTGGGGGAAGATCAAATACCAGGAAGACTACGAGGACACGCAGAAGGTCGTCGCGTTCGACGAGTATCTGGCAGCGCACGAGAAGACCCGGGCTTAGACGCTGCAGAATAGTGCACCGTTGTTGACGCCCCTACGGTAGTCTGATATTAATTTGCGCATCCGAATCGCAGGTAGCTGAGTCCCTGGGAGGACAAGTAGATGGGCCGTGAAGAGATTTTGCAAAATGTCCCGATATTTTCGGAGCTGGGTCGGCGTGACCTCGAGCGCCTGAGCAAGCTGATGGTGCCGAGGCAGGTACGCGCAGGCGAGGTGATTATCAAGCAGGGCGATCAGGCGGCCGGGTTCTTCGTGATCAACCGGGGCAAGGTCGAGGTCGTGCAGGATGCGGATGGCAGCAATCCACAACGGCTGGCGACCCTGGGGGAGGGAGACTTCTTCGGGGAAATGGCGCTGTTCGAGGGCTTTCCGCGCAATGCGACAGTCCGCGCCATCGATGACACTGAATGCCTGGCGATGACGCGCTGGGACTTCACGGCCGAAATGAAGAACCACCCGGAGATCGCAGTTGGGATGGTGCCGGTGCTGGTGCGGAGGCTTCGCGAAGTGGAGTCGAAGCACACGCACTAGATTGCTGGCCGCAGGCGGTCGCGCTTTTCCGTCACGCCCGGCTCCGATCCGTCGTCGAACCCACGTGCGTGATGGCAACACGGTTCTCGTCCAACGCAACAGTTCAGGTCCCTAGGTTGCTTATAGCGTTGAGCATCGTTGTATCTATTGCCGGCGCTTTCTCGCTTACCATTTCCGGATCTGGCGTCTCTGTCGTTCTCCCCGCGGCTGTCGTGTTCGGTATGGGACTCTATTTCAACGGCGCGAGACGTTACGACGTGATGGACGACAAAATCCGCACGGTCGGAATCCTTGGCCTGCGGGATTTAGAGTTTGGGAAGATAAATGCCTTCGAGGATGCACTCCCAGAGTCTTTCACCTCCCGTCTACAGTCATTCCTTACGGGCGCGCCGCTGTCATCTGCCATCGAGGTAGAAGCGGATCAATCCTTCTTCTCGCAACAGAAATATCTCTGGGTGCGGGATCGTGCAGCTTTTCTCGCTGCGGCTCGCGAGGAATTGGCTGTCTGGAGGGCCGCTCGAGCAAACACTGCACATTCCTGAATCGGCCAGTCGCACAAGGGAGGCCACAACACCAGGCGAGCCGTTTTGACCACTAATCGAGAATTGCGCCCTGAGCCCGCAACTGCTTCTGTAAGACCGCGACATCGAGCTCTTTCACGCTATCGCCTGACTGAATCGCCAGCGCCGCCGCGGTTCCAGCCGCCTGGCCGGTGGCCATGCAAGGCGGGATTTCCTTCGTGGCGTGATGCACGCGGTGGTCGACGGAGATGCAGCGGCCGGCGACGAGAAGGTTATCGAGGGAGCGCGGTAGCAGGCTTCGGTACGGGATGTTGTAGATCCACTCTCGCTTCGCCGCCCCAGGGGACGAGCACGCGCCCTCCGCCCGGCGTGTGAAAGAAGAGTCCCCGGCCCGGAACGGCAGCCGCTTCGACGTTCGCCAGTTCGAACCAGAGCCAGGGGTGCACGCGCTCGAGCTCGAAGCTCTCGCCAGCGCCGGCGAAGATATCGCCGTCCCCCGTCGCGTCGATCACAACTTTGGTGGCGATCGCCTGACGCCCGGCCTTGTTCTGGATCACAATGGCTTTAACCGAACCGTTGTCGACGACCGGCTCGCAAGCCCAGGTCTGGTAGAGGACGCGGACGCCGGCTTCCTTGAGCATCTGGTCGGCGGCGTAGATGAACTCGTGGGCGTCGAAGGCGACTGAGTAGCGGACACGATGTCCCCCCGGCGCCGGACTACCCCAGACGAGACCCCACTGGGAGTAGTGATCGATGAGCTTTGAGTCCGGGTCGTTCCATTGTTCGCGTGGCGGGTAGTAGACGGCGTTGCGGCGCTCCATGCGGCCGACGATCTCCTGGCAGAGGCCGCCCACTGCTTGACGCCCTGCGCCGTCATCCATAGTGAGGAGCAGAATGATGAGTCCGCCGGTAGCGAGGCCGCCGATGTAGCTGAATCGCTCAAGGAGCAGGACTTCGGCGCCGTTGCGGGCGGCGGCGACGGCAGCGGAAAATCCGGCAGAGCCGCCGCCGACAATGAGGACGTCGACGGCAGATGTTACGGGGACCAGGGAGTTGGGAAGATCAACGAATCTCGGCGGGGGCTCCGCGGTCACGGGTGGCTAGGGCCCGGAAAGCCGATCACGACGCGGTGCGCCATTGACCTTTGCCCTGTCGTGTTTTGCGGGCAGCCTGAGCGTGAAGAAGCGTGCCCTCGGCGACGACGTCCAACGCGTCCATCTTGCTGAAGGCGTAGGGAAGAAATTGTTCTGGGTCTACTTCGCATAACACCTGTCCGCTGGTGTAGACGTCGCCTTCCGTGTAGATGGCCTCGATCACCTGTCGGACTGGTATATCGGCAACCGGGTCATGAGGGGAATCCCGGAAGACCAATTCGCCCCGGCCGCGTCTACCGGCCTTAATGTTGGTGTCGGAGGTCACGCGAATGAGCTGCGGAGGCGAGTCGAGGCCGGAGCCGTCTACCCGAGGAGTGAACTTGAAGTGGAAGGTGGAGCTTTCGCGGCGGCCGGTGGCGGAGGCGCCCGTCATGCGGCCGCGCAGGCTCATCAGCCGGATTTCATGTCGCTCGGCGTAGCCCCAGACGTGCTCGTCCTGCTGTTCGAAGATTATCTTCGCGAGCTTCTTGGGCTCGCCATACAGTTCTCTGCCAAAAACAACCGCCTCGGACGTAGACATGGGCATCGTCACGCAATAGTTGCCAATGATGTCTTTGTAACGCGCCTTGATGTACAGAGCAGCGCCGAGAAACGGCCCAACGCAGTTGGAGTTGCCGATCTGGCCGACCCAGGCGCTTCCTAGAGGATCGGGTGTCGGCTCCAGCGGGGGCGGAAGGAGTTGCCTCACGGTTTCCGGTGTTGTCTCGAACACCACGGTGAGGTTCCGGGTCGCCAGAAAGTGGCAACGCGAAAACGTCTTCTGAATCCGCCGGATTTCGTCGAGGGTCTTAACGAACCGCAAATACTCCTCCTGAATCGGGTTCATGATAAAGGATGCACCTGGGGTGTCCAACCGTTGCGTTTTACGCACGAAAAAGCGTCCCCGACGAGGTGCTCCGGTATCGATAGCTGCGACTCGTTTGCCATAATGGGACGCGTATGTCCCCGTTCGAGACTGCAGCCTAACTATGTCCGCGGAAGCCGCCGAAGCGATTGCGGCGCCGCCGGGAGCGATCGACGAAGAGCATCTCATCCGTTCGGTCATCCGGCTGGCCTGGCCCGTCGTGGTGCAGCAGGTCAGCTTCTCGATGGTCCAGCTGGTGGACACGGCGCTGGTGGGCCACCTGGGCGAGGATTCGCTCGCCGGCGTTCGCCTGGCCGGCCAGATCTTCTGGTTCTCGCAGGCGGGCATGATGGCGCTGGCGGTCGGTTCAACCGCTGTTATAGCCCGAAACGTGGGGGCGAACCGGCCGGAGTTGGCCTCCCGAACGCTTCGCAACGCGCTCATGATGGCAGTGGCGTGGGGGATGCTCGTGGGGTTGGTGATGTGGTTCCTGGGGAGCTCCTGGCTGAAGCTGCTTGGCGCTGAGCCGGAAGCGCGGCACCAGGGCACGGTGTATTTAAAGGCGGCGGCCGTGGGCATGCCGTTCTGGTCGCTTACGTACGCGGGGAGTGCATCGCTCCAGGGGGCAGGAGATACGCGGACGCCGATGGCGATAGGGGTGTTGATCAATGCGACCAACATTGTCATCGCTTATACGCTGATCAATGGGCGGGGGCCGTTCCCGCGGCTTGACGTGCTGGGATCGGGCGCGGGATTCAGCGGAGCCGCGATCATCGGTGGGAGCCTGGTGCTCACGGTGCTGGCCTCGGGCACCAGGATCATCCACTGGTACCCGTGGGAGGCGCTGAAATTTGATCGGGCGGAAGCGGGGCGCGTGCTAAACGTGGGCGTGCCGGCCGGGCTGGAGCAAATACAGTTCAATGTCGCGTTCATGACGTATACCCGCATAATTGCGACGCTCGGGACGACAGCGCTGGCCGCGCACGGCGTCACACTGGCGATTCAGAGCCTTACCTTCAACGTCGGTTTTGGGCTCAGCGTGGCGACGACCGCGCTGGTGGGCCAAAGCCTGGGGGCGCGGCGTCCGGACCTCGCCGAGAGGTCAGCCTACGTCACGATGCGATATTCACTCGTGTTCATGATCGCGCTGGGCGCGGTGCTTATGATCTTCGGCGGTCAGATAACGGACCTCTTCGTGGGCGGTAAGAACGCGGGAGAGGTTGTGCACATCGGCCGGCAGCTGCTTTTCGTATTCGCCTTCGCAATGCCAGCGCTGGCTGTCAGCCTTTGCCTCGGCGGGGGGCTGCGCGGCGCCGGGGATACGAGGGCGGTACTCCTGATCATGGCGGGAACCACGTGGATCGTGCGCTTGATCCCGGCCTACCTGCTTGCCATAACCTTCGGGTTGGGAGTGCCTGGGGCGTGGGTGGCCGCCGTGCTCGACATCAACACCAGAGCTGTGCTGATGTGGCTGCGATTCCGGCAGGGGCGCTGGAAGGAGATCAAGGTCTGACCGGTGCCTGCTGCTGATCGCGTCTGTTAGAATTGTCCGGCCCGACATGATTATTTACACGCTCCGGAACTGTCCCACCTGCGATAAGGCGCTTAGCGCGCTTCGGGAACGAGGGATCGAATTCGAGGAGCGAAGAGTCGATGAGAACGCGGAGTGGTGGGACGAAGCGCTTAACTACGGGATCACCGTGCCGGTAATACTCTGGGATAACGGAGATGTGGAGATTGGTTGGGAAGGGGAGCATGGGTGAGAGATCACGTAATCGGCAGGTCTGCCGTCGCCAAATGAAGAGCGCTTGAGCGCTCTTGCGGACAAGGAGATGCAGCGAGCAACCCCCATTCGCGTCTTCAACACGCTAACCCGGCGCAAAGAAGACTTTGTTCCTGTCGAGGCGGGTCTAGTGAAGATATACACCTGCGGGCCAACGGTTTACCGCTATGCGCACATCGGTAACTTGCGCTCGTATCTGATGGCCGACTGGCTCCGCCGGCTTCTTGAGGCGCAGGGATATAGCGTAAAGCACGTCAAGAACATCACGGACGTGGGGCACATGCGGCAGGACATGCTCGAGCGTGGCGAAGACAAGGTGATCTCGGCGGCACTTGCCGAAGGAAAGACCCCGGAGCAGATAGCGGCTCACTATACCGAAGCGTTCATGGCGGACGAGTCGAAGCTGAACATTCTGCCGGCACACGAGTTCCCGCACGCGACTACCAATGTGCCCGAAATGGTAGATCTCACCAAGATGCTCGTTGATCGCGGCTATGGTTACGTGGTCGACGGGAACGTGTACTTCGAGGTGGGAAGGTTCTCGGAATACGGCAAGCTTTCGCGGCAGCAGTCGGCGGGACTAGAGGCGGGCGCCCGCGTGGAGGCGGACCCTTTGAAGCGCGATCAGCGGGACTTCGCGCTTTGGAAAGCGGCGGAGGAAGGCCGGATGCTGAAGTGGCCGAGCCCGTGGGGGGATGGATTCCCCGGTTGGCACATCGAGTGCTCGGCGATGGCGGCGAAGTATCTTGGGCCGGAGATCGACTTCCATACGGGTGGGGTTGACAACATCTTTCCTCACCATGAGGACGAGATTGCGCAAAGCGAGGCGGCCTTCGGGCGCCGGCATGTGCGCTACTGGATGCACGGGCAGCACCTCCTCGTCGACGGGCTGAAGATGGCGAAATCGACGGGAAACACCTATGAGGTCAGCGACCTGGAGAAGCGAGGGTTTGAGCCACTGGCATTCCGCTATCTTTGCGCGACCGCAAGTTACCGCGCGCGGCTGAACTTCACTCTGAAGTCGCTTTGCGCGGCACAAAAGGCGCTCCTTCGCTTACGCGAAAAGCTATCGCATTCCGATCAGCGAGCGAGCAAGGAGGGCGAGAAGGAAGGCGATAGGCTGCGAGAGGAATTCTGGGGTGCTTTGGCGGATGACCTGAGCCTGCCGAAAGCGCTCGCTGTGGCTTGGCGGGTCGCGCGGTCGGGACTGCCCGGTACGGTCAAGCGCGAGCTACTGATGGACTTCGACCGGGTGCTGGGGTTGGACCTCGTAACCCGGATGCCCTCTGCCTCCGCTATTCCAACGGAGGTGGAAGCGCTCGCACGCGAAAGGGATGAATTTCGCCGCCGGAATGCATATCCGGAAGCAGATGCAATTAGAGAGCGGATTCAGGCGATGGGATATGAGGCGCGCGATGCCAAACGGGGAACCGCGTTGGTCCCGATTCCCGCGTGGGCGAGGACGGACGCTGCAATATCCTCAAGTGGCGACGTCGATTCGCTGCTAAACGAGCCGGACGCCGTCGACTTCACGATTGGAATTGTCGCGCGGCGGGGCTGCGACGAACTCGAGCGCAGTTTGATGTCAGCCCGTCAGTGGGCGGGTGGCATCAGCGCGGAATTCGTTGTCGTGGACAACGGCCTCGAGGACGGCTGCGGTGGCCGGCTCGACGAACTCGCGGCTAGCGATGAGCGGCTGCACGTATTCCACGCCGATCACTTCCTGGGTTCTGCCGCGGGCCTCAATGTTGTGCTCAAGCAGGCACGCGGACGCCATATTGTTACGCTGGACACGAGTGTGGAGGTGAAGGGCGACATTTTCACGCCGTCGCGGAAGCTTCTCGAAGATTCACGAGTCGGAATCGCCGGGCGTTGGGGTGTGACGAGCGGGGACTTGCGCTCGTTCGAGGAGGCTGAGGAGTCCGGAGATGTCGACGCGGTCGAGGGCTACCTGATGGCATTCCGGCGGGATCTCGTCAAGGAGATTGGCCTGCTCGATGAGAAGTACCGCTTCTACCGGCACCTTGATCTCGATTTCAGCCTCGCGGCGCGCACGGCCGGCTACCGGCTGGTAACCGACACGGGCCTGCCTGTCGCGAGACACGAACATCTGGAGTGGGCCGCAACTCCGGAAGAAGAGCGAGACCGGCTGAGCAAGCGCAATTTCTACCGGTTCCTGCGAAAGTGGGGCGAACGGAGCGACCTGTTGGTCGCGCAGGCGCGCTAGGTGCCGTCCCGGAAACGCTCGTCGAGAGAAGCGCGAACTCTCCGCTGCTGCCGGCGCATGGCTGAGCGGACCGCTGCCATACGCGACTCGAAGGTCTGGCGGATAGGGGTCCAGCGCGAAGGATGGCCCTCGATCGGGACCGTCCAGCGGAGGGCGAGTGCCGCCCAGGATAACCCCGCGCCGAAGCTCGTGAGGACGAGGTTGTCACCTTCGTCCACGCGCCCGGAGGCGATCGCCTCGCACAGTGCAATGGGTATTGATGCTGCGCTCGTGTTGCCGTAGCGGCCGACGTTGGAGAAGACTCTGTCCTCCGAAAGGCCCAGCCTCCGCGCGGTCGACTCGATGATGCGAAGGTTCGCCTGGTGCGGGATGAAGAGGTCGACGTGCTCGGAATCGAGGCCGGACTCCCTGATCACCTGCTCGGCGGCCCGTGCCATCATCTGCGTCGCCCAGCGGAAGATCTGAGGGCCGTTCATCCGAAGATAGCGGCCGCCGCTGTTCGAGCCGTTGCGGCCGTTCGAGGCGTAACGAGAGCCACCGCCCGGGATCATCAGCAAGTCAGCACCCGAACCGTCAGAGCCCATCGTTGACCGCATGATGCCGGGCTCGGCGGCGCTGCGCAGCAGCACTGCGCCCGCGCCGTCCCCGAACAAAACACAGGTGCCGCGGTCCCGCCAGTCGAGGTGCAGCGAAAGCTCGTCCGCGCCGATGACGAGCACACGCCTCGCGCGGTTCGCCTCGATCTGTCCGGCGCCTATTGCCAGCGCATAGACGAAGCCGGAACAGGCGGCGTTGAGGTCGAGAGCGCCAGCCCGGCGTGCCCCCAGCCGGTTCTGCACGAGGGAGGCGGTTGACGGCATGATGTGATCAGGGGTGCACGTTGCGAGGATGACGAGATCGACGTCGGAGGCATGGGCTTCCGCAGAACGCAGAGCGCGATGGGCAGCCTTGACGGCCATGTCGGAGGTTGCCTCGTTATGGCCCGCCAGCCGGCGCTCCTCGATCCCGGTGCGGGAGGAGATCCATTCGTCGGAGGTATCGAGGCCCATCTTCACGAAGCTCTCGTTTGGGACAACGCGGGAAGGCAGGTGCATTCCCCAGCCTTCGATTTGGGCGTAAGGCATCAGAAGTAGCCTATTGACCTGAACGGGCATGCCAGCAAACTCGACGGCGATTCGTTCGTCGGTCGGGTCCTGGAGAGCGCGAGGGTCTCTCCATTCATGGCGCTACCCCCCGTCCTCGAGATGGAGAGCGGAAGCGGCCATTTGCCAGATCTCTTCGGGCGTGAAGAACGTGGTGCGGTAGTCGTTCCAGCGGTCGGTCTTCTCGTCGTAGCGGCCGTCGTAGGCCTCCTGCACTCGGTCGTAGATATCCTTGACGATCCGGCTGGTGGTCGAGAAGCGGACTTCGGCACTGCGGCGTCCCGCTTCGGCATTGAGCACCGCGACGATGCCTTCTGAGCCGGACATTGCGCCGATGACGCTGCGCTCGGCTTCGGTGCGGCCGACGAGCGCGGGGTCATACGCGAGGTAGATGAGGCCGCCGGGAGCGTTCGCCTGCTTGGCTACACCGGCCTGGTGGATGCCCGCTTGCGTTGTGAAGACTTCCCCGACGATGGGGGCGGTCCGCGGTGCCGGGATGAGGTCCCGGTCGATCAGCGAGGCCAGCTCGGAAAGGACTGTGAGGTCGAAGCCCGGGTCGCCGTAGAGGCGGATGTAGGCGGTGACGACCTGCTCGAGCGAGGTGTTGCCGGTGCGCTCGCCGAGGCCGGCGAAGACGCTGTTGACCTTCCGGCAGCCGTAACGCCAGGCGGCGACCGAGTTGGCTGTGGCGAGGCCGAAGTCGTTGTGGCCGTGGAATTCGAGCTCGGCGCCGGTCTCACTGCGGAGTGTGGCGATGAGCTTCGGGATGCCCTGCGGCATCGCGGCGTACGGGTCCGGCACGCCCCAGCCGATCGTGTCGCAGACGCGGAACTTCGCTTTGCCCTCGGTCTGCTCGAGCACGGTCTGCATGAAGGGGATCACCCAGCCGTAGATATCAGCGCGTGTCGTGTCCTCGAGGTGGACGCGCGGCGTGATACCGTACTCCATTGCCGTGAGCACAGGCTTGAGGTACTTCTCGACCGCCTCTTCCTTGCTGTGGTAGCCGAGCTTATCGAAAATGTGGTGGTCGGAGGAGGAGGCTAGCATGCCGGTTTCTTTGACGCGCCCCTGGCTGATCTCGTACAGCTCTTTGACGTCCTTAGGGTTGGCGCGAATCCAGGTCGTGATCTTCGGGAACTCGTAGCCGCGCTCGAGAAGCTTCTGGAGCACCCACTGGTCGCGCTTCTGGTAGATGAACGTCTCGACCGCGTAGATGCTGCCGGTACCGTTGTCGAGCCGGTGAAGCAGGTCGACGTAGCGTAGGCGCGCTTCGTTCGGAAAGAGGGGGATGCGCGAGTCCTGCGCGCCGTCGCGGAGGGTCGTGTCGGTGATGAGCTTGGGTTCGGTTTCGGGTGCGGGGAGAGGGGCCGGCTCGTTTTCGAGCTGGACGGGCGGCATCCGGCCGTCGTAGTTGTAGTAGACGCGTTCGGCGTTGATCTTACTCTTGGTTACCATTTACCTCTTCGCAATGCACGTGCCGAATCGGACTTCATTGTAAGGGAAACGCGTGAAAGTTGAAAATGGGAAATGAGGTTGGTAGGTGTCGGTGATAGATGGGACGGCTGGACGGCGTTAATCAACTAACCCGGAGCCGGTCCATTTGCGGAGCCGCTCCTCCGGCGGGGCGCCTGGGCGCCACTCGATCAGGAGTTGGTCGCCGGTCTGCCGGTACTCGATGAAGGCGGCGCCGTCGATATCAATGGCGAAGAGGTGGAACGGGCCTTCAGGCGCCCAGCCCGTCGCTTGCTTAAGGGCGCGGCAGTAACGCTCGATTTTATTCGTGTCGCTGACCTCGATGGCGCGGCCGCGGAGCTTGAACTCACCGCCGGTGACGTTCCTGTCGGTGACGGCGCTCTGAAGGTAGCAGCGCGGGTCGCACAGAAGGTCCAGAGCCTTGCGTGACTGCCACATCATGCCGAGATAAAGGTCATCTTCGAAGAAGAAGAACTCGCAGCCGCTTACGCGGGGTGACCCATCCTTTCGGAGCGTGCCGATGAACAGCACGCCGACGCGCTCGAAGAGCGCCCGTCCGCGCTGGGCGAGATCAGCCGCGGCGGATGCGAAGGAGGCCCAGTTCAAGCGATGTTGCTTCCTTTACCCCGCTTATGTCGGGGCTTGCGCTTCACCGGCTTGCCAGTCTTCTCGATGTGGTCTCCAAACCCCGAGGGTACACTGAACCCAAGCAGTCGTGCTTCCTCGCTATCGATCGTGTAGCTATGAGGGATGGCGCGCGGCAGGAAGATGAACCCGTCGGCCTTCCCCTCGAAGGACTGCCCATTGCAGTGGAATGTCACGGTGCCCGAGAGCACGTAGAAGAGCTCGTCCTCTTCGTGAACGTGTGGCTGTGGCTCCTCCCCGGGTCGAGTGGCGACCTCCCAGATCGACAGCAACCCGCCGGTCTCCGCGGCTGCTGCCTTGATCGTGAACAAGACGCCATGCCACTCATATGCGCGTCCCTCGCCTCCGGCGAGTGCGTACGGTTTCGTTATCATTCGATGAGACCTACTCCTGAAGTGGGCCGACGCGCGGAGAGCCGTCTCTGTGTAGCGTGTCAATAAAGAGCGTGGCGACGTCTACCAAGCGTTAACGCCGTCCTTTGGTTTGTGAATTATCGGCTGCGAAGCTCGTCCACGTAGCGAAGAACTGTGTCCCGGGTAACTCGCTCACCGGTCTCCTCTATCTCCTTTCCAAAACGGCGTCCATCTTGTTCCCGAGTAATAGTTACAACCAGTAGATGAACAAGGCCGTCGGTTTTGACCGTGTACGCGTGAGGCACGTTGGCGGGGAGAAACACGAAGTCGTTTGGGCCTGCGTCAATTGCATTCTCACCGCAAATGAAAGTCAGTTCCCCGCTGAGGACGTAAAATACCTCGTCCTCGCCCTCGTGCACGTGCGAGGGTGGCTCTTTTCCCCTTTCCGTCGCGAACTCAATGAATGCGATATCGCGATCCATCTCGTCCCCGACCGCTTTGATTGTGAAGAGATAGCCAAAGGGACTCCAACGATAACTTCGGCCCTCGGCCTCCTTAAGAACGTACCCAGCCATTCTCCACCTCTCGGGGTATCCTTCCGCCCGCAACTGCCCATGCAATTTTGGGAGCGGGTCATGTATGACCCACTCGAGCTAGCTAACTAATCCTCCAGCGTGCTAGTGTCTCCCTCCGGCAGGCCGAGCTCGCGGGCCTTGAGCAGGCGGCGCATGATCTTGCCACTGCGCGTCTTAGGGAGGCCCGGGACGAACTCGATCTCTCGGGGGGCCACGGCAGCACCCAGGCGGTCGCGCGAGAAGCGAATGAGCTCGCGGCGGAGCTGCTCGCTCTGCTCGTAACCGTCTTTCAGGGCGACGAACGCCTTCACGACTTCCATCGCGACTGGGTCGGGCTTGCCAATGACCCCGGCCTCCGCGACCGCAGGGTGCTCGATTAGCACGCTCTCGACCTCGAACGGGCCGACAAGGTGGCCGGCGGTGTTGATGACATCGTCCGCGCGGCCGACGAACCAGAAGTAGCCGTCGGCGTCCATGCGGGCGCGGTCGCCGGTGATGTACCAGCCGTTCTGGAAGCGGGAGTCGTACAGGTCCTGCTTGTTCCAGTAGACGCGGAACATCGAGGGCCAGCCCGGGCGGAGCGCGAGGTTGCCCTCGTCGCCGGGCGGCATGAGGTTGCCCTCTTCATCGATGATGCCCGGCTCGATGCCTGGGAACGGCCGGCCCATGCTGCCGGGGCGGATCTCGAGCGCGGGGTAGTTGGCGATCATGATCGCGCCTGTCTCGGTCTGCCACCAGTTGTCGTGGAACGGTAGGCCGATCACCTTCTCGCCCCAGACGACGGCCTCGGGGTTGAGAGGCTCGCCGACGGACATCGTGTAGCGGAGGCTCGAGAGGTCGTATTTCTTGGGCACATCGTCGCCCGCCTTCATCAGCATGCGGATGGCGGTTGGAGCCGTGTACCAGACGGTCACCTTGTACTTGTCGATGAGAGAGTACCAGGTGTTCGCGCCGAAGCCGCCCTCGTAGATGAGGCTTGTCACGCCATTGCTCCACGGTGCGAACATGCCGTAGGAGGTGCCGGTCACCCAGCCCGGGTCGGCGGTGCACCAGTAGATGTCCTCGTCGTGCAGGTCGAGCACGTACTTGCCGGTCGCGTACTGTCCGATGATCGCGTTGTGGACGTGCGCCGCCCCCTTCGGCTTCCCGGTTGTGCCGGAGGTGTAGTGCATGACGGAGTAGTCTTCGGAGTCAGTCGCCACGGTCTCAAACTCATCCGATTGTGAGCCGACGACCTCATCCCAGAGGACAACGCCGTCACCGGGCTCGGCCTGCTGACGGCGGGTAACGAGCACGACGTGTTTGAGGTCGGGCAGGTCGGCGCGAATTTCCTTAACGCGAGCCCACAGGTCCGGCGACGTGACCAGCACCCTCGCGCCGCTGTCCGCCAGCCGGTCCTTCACGGCCTCAGGACCGAAGGCAGAGAAGAGCGGCCCAATCACCCCGCCTAGCTTCAGCGTGCCGAAAGCCGTGAAGTAGCACTCGGGGATGCGCTCGAGGAACATGAAGACGCGGTCGCCCTTCTCGACGCCGAGGCTGCGTAGGCCGTTCGCGGCCTTGTTCGTCGCGCCGGTGAACTGGGCGAAGGTGTATGTCTCCGTCTCGCCGTTCTTGCCTTCCCAGAGCATAGCCGCCTTGTCGCGGCGGGGACCCTTGGCGTGGCGGTCGAGGCACTCGTAGGCCTTGTTCAGCGCCCTTCGTCCTGAGCCCGTTGAAGGACCGGGCATACCGTCAAGTTCGTTTCGGACGGCGTCCCAGGACCAACCGCCGCGCGTCGATTCGTAGTCATCGAGGTTTGGGCGCACGGGCATCTCATCGACGGGTGGCTTGGTGATCGGGGCGTATTCCATGGCGGTCTCCTCAGTTCTCCGTTCCGGGTGGGCGAGCGCGTTCAATCTAGCGCAGGCGCTAATGCCCGTCAAACGGACGGTCTTCAACGGATTCGTCGAGCGAACTAACCGATGGGCTTTGCCGCCACGGCGAAGTGTACATATCATGATGGCGCATGGACTTCGAGATCGGCGGCGTTAGTGTTTTCGTCGCGTTTGCGGCGGGGCTACTGTCGTGTCTTTCGCCGTGCGTGCTGCCGTTGGTGCCGGCATACCTGGGCTATTTGACGGGCGCGTCGCTTGAACCAGCGCAGGCGGGAGGTCGCTCAGCCGGCGTCCGGCAGGTCGCTGTGGCCGCCGGCGGCGGGGGAACATCGACGGCTGCGCTGCCTACAGCGAGCGGTCCGCCTTCGCCATTCCTGCACGCGCTGAGCTTCGTAAGCGGATTTTCGATCGTGTTCGTGGCTTTCGGCGTGTCACTGGGAATCGTCGGCTATTTCCTGCGGGACCACCAGGACATCATCCTGAAGGTCTCCGGCACTCTACTCATCGTGATGGGATTGCATCTTGCCGATATAATCACGATCCCGTTTCTCCATCGTGAGCGTCGAATCGACGCGACGG
>VBEJ01000196.1 GCA_005882985.1 Chloroflexota bacterium | reverse complement strand
GCCGGTTCGCATGCCCGCGTCGGTGGTTGTCGGCACCCAGTTTGGAGACGAAGGGAAAGGGAAGATCGTCGACTTCCTCGCCGACCGCGCGGACGTCGTCGTCCGATTCCAGGGCGGCGCGAACGCGGGCCACACGGTCCAGGTGGGCGAGCAGCTGTACGCGTTCCACTTGCTGCCCTCGGGCGTGCTCCGGAAGCGCGCGATGAACCTCATCGGGAACGGGGTGGTGATCGACCCCGGGCAACTCCTGAAGGAAATCGAGGAGACCCGCGCCCTGGGACATGCCGTCGAGAATCTTCGGATCAGCGACCGCGCCCACGTCGTCATGCCGTACCACAAAGTGATCGACGGCCTCGAGGAGAAACTGAAAGGCAACTTGGGGGCGGGCACGACGCTCCGCGGGATCGGGCCCTCGTTCGAGGACAAGGTCGGTCGATTCGGGATTCGCATGTGCGACCTCGTCGATCCGATCGCCCTCCGGGAGAAGCTTGAGACGATCGTGCCGATCAAGCAACGGCTCATCGAAGCGTTCGGCGGGACGGAGCGGCTCGATTTGGAGTCGATCTACAAAGAGCAGGTCGAGTACGGGACGAGGCTCGCGCCGTTCGTCGCGGACACGTCCGAGTGGCTCGACGCGGCCCTCCGAAAACGGAAGCGCGTGCTGTTCGAAGGCGCTCAAGGCACGCACCTATGCATCGATCACGGGATCTATCCGTTCGGCACGTCAAGCGATTGCGTGTCCGGGGCGGCCTCGGTGGGCGCCGGAGTGGGACCGCAATTCTTGACCGACATCGTCGGGGTCGCGAAGGCATTCACCTCCCGCGTCGGGACGGGACCGTTTCCGACCGAAGTCGACGGGGCCACCGCCGAGCATCTGCGGGAACGGGGCGGAGGCGAATACGGCACGACGACCCGACGGCCTCGGCGGGTCGGGTGGCTCGATCTCGTGATGCTCCGGATGGCGGTCCGCGTGAATGGCCTCGTGAGCCTCGCGGTGACGAAACTCGATGTCCTCGGCGGGCTCGACCGGATCCCGGTGTGCGTCAGCTACCGTGTAGATGGAAAGACGCTCAAGGAATTCCCCGCGAGCATGCGGACCCTGTCCCGATGCGAGCCCGTCTATCGCGAATTCAAGGGATGGCCGGATCTCAGCGGACCGGCGTGGATTGCGACCGCACGGAAAGGCAGGAGAGCTCTCCCGGAAGCGGTGCGGAAATATCTCGGGTTCATCGAGGCGCAGCTGAAGGTTCCTGTGCGGATCATCTCCGTGGGACGGCCTCGGGCCGCGACGATCGGACAATAACCAGGGGCCTCCCGTCACCCCGCACCCTTCCTTAGGAGCGCGCCCGAGCCCGAAATCGAAGTTGCTCTGAACCAAGTGCTTGGTGATGTATATGCTCGGTCGGGACATTCGGTAGGTCGTCCGTCCCCGGGGTCGGCTCGATGACATTCGATGCGACTGAGTTGTTGCGTGATTCGGGGCCGGCGCGGGTAAGCCGGTACCGGAGGTTCGGAATGGGGGTCGTCATGAGCGGTGACAATCTCCTGATCCAGCGCACCCGGAAAGTCTTCAGCGCGGACATCTCAGAGCATCGGCCCGAGGACCTACGGCTGCTGGATGGCTTTCTCAACGACGAGTTCAGACGAGTCATCCAGCGGACCAAGCCGTCATATGACACCGTTTCGATTGCCCTAGGTTGCTACCTCGGGGAGGTCTTCCTCCGGAATCTCACCGGCCGCTGGCACCTGCCGAACCCGCTCCAAGCTCTTATCGGCCTGATCTCCCCGAGGCCCTTCGATTCGTTTGCACGATACTTCTATGTCATTGTCCACGGAAAGAACATCCACGTTTTCAGATGGTCGAGACAGGCAATCGACCGAACATCCAGGGGGTTCTCTCTCTACAAGTTTTACCGGAATATCGAGGCCGAGATAGCGAAACAAACCAGCGGAGAGATTGCGAGGCATGGTACCTCCGGGTGATCCGGGATGCTCAGAATGGACGATCGTATGAATCGCTTGCACGTCTCCGGCTCACCGCAGCGACTCCTCACACTCTGGGATCGCCTCTTCTGCGTCGAGGCTACGTAGGATCGCACCCCGTAGGCGGCCATCCACTCCTGCGGTCCGCGTGATCGCGAAAATAAGACCCGGCAAGGCGACGTGAACCTGAAGACCGTCATCGGCACGGGGCCGACGAGTCAGACAACGAAGACCGTCTACCTGTACGCGGGCTCGATGCTCATCGCCACCGTCTCCGGCTCGACGACCTCATACTTCCACGAAGACCATCTCGGGGACACACGTCTCGTCACGCAGAAGCAAGGGAACAGCGCCACCGTCGTCTTCGCGACGAACTACGAGCCGTTCGGCATCGACGCGCATTGAAGAGCATCGATCATACGGTGACAGGCGGCCTACCGACTGTCTATGTTTGAGTGACCGATGAGATTCTCGCGATCCGCTCCCGAAGTTCGCACGCTTTGCAAATCACGTTCACGGTCGGCTCGCCGCACCGCGCGCACGCGTTGAGCGCCGCGGGCGGATACTTCCCCTGGAGGAGCGGTCGCATCTGGTCGTATCCGCGCAAGATCGCGTGTCGGGTGCCGGGGCTGTCCTCCTCGAGGCGATGCACGATGTCGCGGAATCGGCCGCGTTGGGCCCGCTCCGCATACGGGCACGTCGCATCATGGAATTCGATGCCCTGCAGAAGGGAATACAGATAGACCTCCTTCTCCGGGATCATCCGGAGGGGCTGGATCCGCGGCACGAGCCCGGGCTGGCGCGTCTCGTGAGGTCCCATCCGCGCGAGCTTCTCGATGTCCCCGCGCGCGATGTTCATCAGGATCGACTGGGCCGTGTCGTCGAGGTTCAGACCGGTGGCGACGTAGTCCGCCTCCACCTCGCGGGCCGCCCGGTTGAGCGCCTCACGGCGGAACGGCCCGCAGTAGCTGCACGGGATCGCTTCCGGATCGACGGCGACGACATCGTCCATTGCATGCCCAACGGTCTCCGCATACGCGAGGACACGGTGCTCGATTCCGAGTCGGACGCAGAGTCGCCGCGCAAAATCGATTCCCTGGGGACGGTACGACCCGATCCCCTCGTCGATCGTCACCCCGACGAGCTCGACGTCGTGTCGATTCTCGAGGAACTTCGCGAGGAGCGCCGCCGTGGTGCTCGAGTCCTTCCCGCCGCTCATCCCGATCGCGATCCGCTCTCCGCCGTGAAGGTCGACCTGGGATCGGAACTCGCGCTTCACCCGCCGCTCGACGAAATCGAGGAAATGATCGCGGCACAAGTGCTCCCCGCTGTACCGGAGCCACTCGATGGCCGGGGCGCCGCATCGGTCGCACGCCACGGTCGATCGAATCGGCGCGGAGGCTTAAGACCTCACGCTCCCGCAGGCCCCGGCAGCTAGGGTTCTCGGAGCGGCGTCGTTATTTCGAGTGAGAACCGCGCCGACTCCTTTATCCGGAATCCGCGAGATTTCGCCCATTCTCCGAGGGAACACCATGGACATCAATCAGCTCGGCCTCGTCCTCATGGGGACCGTCCTCGGCTGGTTCTTGTTGTTCGCGGTGCGCCGGTACAAGGTCCAATGGGGCGCGTTCGCGGCGTTCATGGCGGTCGTCTTCGGCGTGAGCATGATGTCCTTCTTGTACGCCCGGGACCTCCTCGCGTACTACGGAATCG
>VBEJ01000195.1 GCA_005882985.1 Chloroflexota bacterium | reverse complement strand
TAATTTGGGATTCGGCTTGCTTGGGATTCACATCAGACGAGCCGTGTGGCGCCCCAGTCGGGCCAACAGCTGGATATCGGATTACTCTTCTATGGAACGGGCAGAGCTATGTGTTTCACACGAATTTATGGGGTGCGGCTTTTTACGCGCCGAGTGAGTCAAACTGACACTTCTCCCCTGACGCTATAGCACATATGTTCTAGACTTAGGCCCGCATGGCCCCCCCATCTTGCGGGGCGGGGCGGCGCTCCGCCCGGCGCGACAGGTCGCGGGGAAGCGAACTAAGTGGTGGTTGTGATGGGAGGATGGGTTGTCTATACGTGGGGGGCAGCGGTCGCCGGGATCGAAGCCGTCACCGCGCCTGCGCCGCGCTGAACCTCGCGTATTTTCTGCACCGCGTGAGTTCCGTCGACTCGCCGGCGATTGGCTGTGGGAAATGAGGTCCGGGTTGGAGGAGGTGCGAGGTGAACGATAACGGGTCGAAGTCGCTGCTGGCGATGGCGATTGAGCGGGAAGACTGGGAGACAGCGGTGTTGTGCCTGGCTCTCGGGTGCTGAAGGCGGCGGAGGACCTGCCCCAGGAGACGCTGGACGCGCTGCTCGACGAGCTGGAGTTCGTCGACGAGCATCCGCACCGAATTCGCAGACAGCGCAAGAGGCGAAGGCCCCATGGTCAGGTCTGAGCATGCAAGCAGGGGATCCGCCAGAAGGGCACGCGCCGCGTCTCGCAAAACATGTTCTACCACGACGGTTTGAGCAAGGCGGAGCGGGTCGACCTGGAGAGAGCAGCAGAGGTCGAGAACCTGGACAAGGAGATCGCGGTGCTGCGGGTGCGCCTGAAGACGGCGCTGAAGGAGCGGCCTGAAGACTACGCGCTGCTGGTACGCGGGATCGGGATGCTGACGCGAACGGTGGCGACGCAGTACCGGCTGTCGCCGCGGGCGAGCAAGGACCTGACGGACAGCCTGGGCGACCTGCTCGGCAGGTTCGGCGACCTGGTCGCGCCGTCGGAACAGTAGACTAGATTTGGGAGCGCCGGAAGGCTGTCCTTTGTCGATTACGGCTCGCTCCTGGGGCGGATGTCGATACGGAGATTGGCAGCTCCATGGCTCGGCGATTTTTCGTTGCTACTCGCACCTATTGTGATTCGCAGGTCTTGATTTACGAATTTCGAAGAGACCAAACCGTGCTCCGCAGACGATAGCACCTCGGGCTGCCATCCGAGCGCTACCAGCTCCCTGTTGTAGAAAGCCACAACCTGTTCCGGCTTATCTTCAGCCCAGAAAAATGCCTGAAGATCGATGCCTGTTGTGCGAGGAGGTTCATCGACAGTCAAGCCAGACGGCGCCGGAAGGGCGTTGAAAACGTCGAGCAGCTCCGGAGGCGGGTTCGCACCGCCGCGCGGCGCAATATCGATCACGAGCCGGGCCGCTGCTGACATAGAACTGGTGGGGGCAGCACCGACGATAATCGCGAGCTCGTCCTTGACGAATTTGGAATAGGTTGCCTGATTCTGTTCTAACTCTGTCAGAGGAACCACCGAAGCAAATGGGGTCTCCGGTTGCCATCCCAGCTCGACAAGCTCGCGTCTGTAGAAGTCGAGAAGCTGTTCGGGTGCGCTATTAGCCCTGTAGAACCTATAAACATCGGCTACGCCGGACGTAGGCGGTACATCGGGGGTCAAGCTATCAGGTTGTGGCAGCGAATTGAGCAAATCCATCAAATGCTGAAGATACGCAGGCGGGAGAGCGCTGGTGATCTGTGCCGGGCTCGGCGGAACAGAAACAGTGGCGAATGTGCTCGGCTGAGAACCGCCTTGCCCGTCGGAATCGCCTTCTAGCCGGGAAATGATCAGCAACAAACCGACCAGGCCTGCCGCGATAAGCGTGACGGCTCCGGCGCCGATCCTCAACGCCGGGTTTCGGGCCAGCTCCCGAATAGGGATTCTCTTCATTGGATCTGGCTCGATTTTATGCGGGCGCCTTACGTAGCGGGAGGGCACTGGGCCAGCTATACGCGTCATTGGCTAGGACGAGGCTCTGTGGTCAGAGAGTTTCGTCGCCCTAGCTGTTAACAACGGGCCGGAAATCAGAACATTTGTGCCGAGATTGACCATAAGCATCTTGACTCCCCAGAACGCGTGTTCTATCCTCATCAGCACAGGTGTTCTAGATGACGGATGCTCTAGGCGAGGTTTGGCGGGTGCGCCGACTGGCGGTCGACGCGACAGGACTGGGCGAGACGCTCGCGCGGCTGCTGGCGCGACGCTTGGGTGACAGCGTCGTCCGGCCGGTGCGCTTTACGGCGGAGTCGAAGTCGAAGCTCGGCTACGGCCTGCTCGCGGCGGTGAACGGCGGGCGGCTCAAGCTGTACGCCGCGGATGGTTCGTCCGAGTACGCGCAGTTCCAGCGAGAGATCGAGTTTGCGCGCGTCCACTTCCGGCCGAACCAGCAGATGAACTTCTTCGTCCAGGCGGCAGACGGCCACAACGACTATCTCATGAGCGCGGCGCTCGCCGTCGAGGCAGCGAACGACATCGAGACGCGGCCTCGCATCGCGCGCGGGCACATGGCCGAGGAATGAGAAATGAGAAAGGAGAGCAGAGATGACGGTTGCTGTGAGCCAGGAGACACGCCCGGCGTGGGAGACACAAATGGAATTACCGATCGCCGTGCTGCTGAGGCGGTCTCGCGAGCGGCGGAAGCGGTTCCCGCGTGTGCGCGGGGACTCGCTGCCGGAGAGAACGGGCTACCGCGATGACGGCTGCGAGATTCACCCGCAATGCCTGACCTGCCCGCTGCCCCGCTGCCGCTACGACGAGCCGGGGGGTCTGACGGGCCTTCTGAACGGCCTGCGGGACCGCGAAATCGTGGCGCTGAAGTCGCGGGGAATGGCAGTCGAAGAGATCGCGGACACATTCGGCGTCTCGCGACGGACGGTGTTCCGGGTGCTCACGGAGAAGTACAAGGCCAGACGGCCCGTCCGGGAGGCGCGCTGTGCGTGACGGTCAGAGGATGAGAAGGCGCGAGCCGGAGACTGAGGCGCTTGTCCAGGCACTCACCCAGACGGTGGGCTATCTGGTGGTGACGGGAATCGTTGTTTGGCTGCTGCTGGGACTGGCATAGGCCGACCGCGAAGTACGAATGAGGGTGCAGGCATTTTCCGCGATCCGGAGCTACGAGGATATAGAGGCGTTCAAGCGGGCGATGGGCTTGCTCCCGCCCGTTCACCGCATCGCCTTGCGCCTGCCGGAATACGAGCGATTTGGGCTCGCGTCACAGATCCGAAGGGCAAGCAAATCAGTTCCGACGAACATCGCTGAAGGATACGGAAAGAGGCGCTCGGTTCGGAACTTTAAACTCTACCTTGAACACGCGCTCGGTTCTTCGAATGAAATGATCGTGCATCTGCAAATCACCGAATGCCTCGAGTATGTTCAGCCAGGGGACTGCGAGGATCTTATCGAGCAGTATCGGTCGATAAGTCAGATGCTTGTGCGTCTCATTGAGAAGTGGCAGTGATGTGATCGTACCTCGTACTTCGTACCTCGTACTTCGATAACGGGTTGCAATGGGAGGTGGCGCGGTGGTGGTTCAACTTCAAGCAAAGGGAACAGCGCCCGGGTCTATCGCGCAACAGATTGCGCGGATGGACGCGGGGCGGCTACGGGCCTACCGGGAGAACCTCGAGTTCTACCAGGGGCGGCAGTCGGCGGATTCGCCGAGGAGGCGTGAGCGGCGGCTCACTCTGAACTACGCGAAGACGGTGATCGAGAAGACCGCTTCGTATACGATGTCCGGTCTCTCGTTCGTGGCCGATCCGGAGGACGGGTCCGCGGAGGCGGCGGCGCGGGCACGGCGGGCCGAGCGGGCGCTGCGGGAAAATCCACGAGGCGAACAACCTCGACCAGCTCGAGTTCGACAACGAGATCGACTGCTCGGTGCTCGGCAACGCGGCGTACAAGGTGACCTGGGACCCCGCGGAGAAGCGAGTGCGGATCTCCGCGCCGGACGTGCGGGGGCTCTGCGAGAGCCGAAGCAGTTCTGGGGCGTGTCAGACCTGATCACGCTGAAGGAGCCGCTGCGCGAGCTGAACCGGGCGATATCGCACCTTTCGCTAATCCTGGAGCTATCCGGAACCCAATCGCCGTGCTCGAGAACGTGACGGAGGCGCAGGACATCGCCGTGCAGCCGGGCGCTGTCTGGGAGATCCCGGAGAAGGCGCGCGCTTACCTGCTCGACCTACTACAGGGCGGCGGCGCAGGGTTGCACGTCGAGTTCACGAACCTGCTGCGCACGTTTCACGACCTAGCGGAAGTGCCGCGCAGCGCCTTCGGCGAGACGAAGCACGCGCTGTCGGGCGTGGCGCTGGAGATGGAGCTGGACCCGCTGCCGAAGAAGGTGGAGCGCAAGCGGCTGATCCGCGGCCCGGCGTTCCGGCGGCGGAACGAGATGGCGCTGCGCATCCTCTAGCAGTACACAAGCGAAATGTTCGCCCCTACCGCTCGCGCGCCGTGTGGGGGCCGGTGCTTCCACAGGACCGCTCGCGGCTCGTCGAGGATGAAGCTCGTCTCGTGGCGAGCGGAATCCACTCGCGCCGCACTGCCGCCGGCTTGCTCGACGTGGCGGACCCGGACGGGGAGTGGGAGCGGTGGAGAGAGGAGGAGGGGGCTTTGGACGCGGGACTCAAGACTCGGGATAGGTGAGGTCGAGGCACCAGAGTGCGCAGAAAAGAGAGGTTAGTGGTAAGAGGTAGGAGGTCGGAAGTCGGAGGTCGGAGGAAGAGGCTAACGGCTAAGAGCTATCGAGGAGGTGGAGGATGATGGATGAGGAGACGGGCGCCGGTTTCGATGAGCCGCTCGGGCTGCCGAAGGGCAGCGTGCGGTCGCTGCTCTCACTGGGCGTCATGCTGGGCGCGCTCGCGATCGCGCTGTATCTGCTGGCGGCGGATACCGGAAGCGACCTGACGAAGGTGGTGATCGGCGGCTGGATCGCGGCGCTGGGGAACGTTATCGGGTTCTACTTCGGGGTTCGTAGCCGCTGAGGGTACTTGTCGGGAAGGAACCTACATCCAGGATCGAGGAGCCTGGCCAGCGCCGGATTGCCCGACGAGGCCAGAAGAC
>VBEJ01000008.1 GCA_005882985.1 Chloroflexota bacterium | reverse complement strand
ACATGGCATTCATCATGTCCAGCATGGGGGAGGCCACGAACTGTACTGCGGATGACTCTATTGTTGACGGCTGAGTTAGTCGCGGCATCTGGTCGTAGGCGTCCTTCCTTCTCGTCTATGCACATATCAGCATATACGCGGAATAGGTGCCAGTCAAACCCCTCCCGCGCCTGAAAAGTCTGGAGCCTGAACCGTTTCTAAACAGTCGCCTCGCGCATTGCTGCCTAGGTTCACATAACATGTCTTCAGGAGTGTGAAAAAATGAACAAATCGACCCCGCTTCTCGCCGTTTTCATTGCAAGCCTCCTTGCGGCTGCCGTCGTCTTCGTCGGCGCCGGTGCCTCCTTGGCTGACAAGGGTGGATGTCCAAACGCAAATTCGGGCAACGCGGCTTCACACGCGAACGAGCACTCAGCCCACGGCACCGAGAAGCAGGAGCAACGCGGCTGTAACGGCGACGCCGAGACACCAACTCCTGTCGCGGAAGCGACCGCGACGGCGACAGCTGAACCCACCGTCGAGCCGACGCCGACGGCAACGCCGGACGCCACGCCTTCAGCGATGCCGACTGCGGAACCGACAGCCACGGCGACCGCTACGCCGACGGCAACACCAGAACCGACCGCGACGCCTACCGAAGCGCCGCCCACCGACGTTGCAACGCCTACGCCGTCGGCCGGAGCGGACGTGCAGGTTGTCGAAGTGATAGTCAGCTCGCCCGCCAACGCGACCATAGGCATCGCGTTCATGATGTCGGCGGACATCAGTGTCCGTAACAACGGCCCTGTGATGCCTGTTGTTGTGGACACCACCTTCGCGCCTGTTCTTCCGGCGGGCTGCACGGCCACAACCGGCGCGATCACTGTTCAGAACACGGCGTTGAGCGGCAATTTCATCACGACTATAAGCCGGGCCTGGAACGTGACATGCACCTCTCCCGGGAGTCAGGGCTTCACTGTGAACGGAAGCACTGCGATCGATCCTCTTCAGCCTGCCGCCGACCCGAACCCGGCAAACAACAGCGGCTCTGGCTCCAGCAGCACCGTAGTTAGCTAACGCCCGCCAACTCCTGCAACTGGCCTCGCCTGGGAGACTCGCCTGGGTGTCGCCTTCGATGATCAGGACTGCTCCCTGCAGATGGCGCCTGCTACAATAATTTCCGATATGGCGACCGCGCGGCACGACTACTATGACATCCTCGGCGTCTCGCGTAATGCGTCGGCTGAAGACGTGAAAAAGGCGTTCCGGCGCCTGGCGATGAAGTATCACCCGGACCGGAACAAGGACGATAGCGCCGAAGCGCGCTTCAAGGAGATCGGTGAGGCGTATGAGGTGCTGTCGGACCCCGAGAAGCGCACCGCGTACGACCGCTTCGGCCATGCGGGCCTGCAGGGGTTCGACTTCGGCCGGGGCTTCGACGGCGCCGATTTCGGTGGATTCGGAGACATATTCGAGGCGTTCTTCACCGGGACGACAACCGGCCGTCGAGGCCGGGAGGCCCAGCGAGGGGCGGACCGCCGCATCGATATCGAGATCGACTTCGAGATGGGCGCGTTCGGCTGCGAACGCGAGATCGAGGTCGAGCGGGTAGAGCGCTGCCAGCGCTGCGCAGGTAGCGGCGGCGAGCCGGGCTCCAAATCGCCGCGCTGCGCCACTTGTGAAGGCAGCGGGCAAGTGCGCCGGGTCAGCAGGAGCTTCTTCGGTCAGTTCGTAAACATCGCCACCTGCCCTCAGTGCCGGGGCGAAGGCCGGACCATTACGAACCCCTGCAAAGAATGCCGCGGTTCCGGTCAAGAACGGAAACAGCGAAAGCTCAGCGTCAAGATCCCGGCCGGAGTGAGCGACGGCGCGCGCATGCGATTGAATGGCGAAGGTGATGTGGGCGCCCACGGCGGGCGCCCCGGCCATCTGTATGTCTTCATAGGTGTGCGCCCTCACCCCTTCTTCAGCAGGGAAGAGGACGATCTCATCTACGAGCTGGAGATGAACCCGGCGCAGGCTGCTCTCGGCTTCGAAGCACGCGTACCAACGCTCGAGGGGGATGAGGTGCCGATGCGCGTCCCAGGGGGCACGCAGTCGGGACACGTCTTTACGTTGCGGGGCAAGGGCGTACCGAGGCTTCACACCGGCGGGCGCGGCGACCTCCTGGTGAGGGCTTCCACCGTTACCCCGACCGACCTTACCGAGGAGCAGCGGGACCTCCTTCAGCGCTTGGCCGAGAGCTTCGGAACGCCGGTGGCGAACGGCGACAAGAGCATTTTCGGCAAGATCAAAGACGCCCTGGGCTAAGCGCGGGCAGTAGACGACTCCGATGGAGCTGTTCGCTTTGACACGTCTCTATCAGCGAGGCGACCACACCGGGTTAAGGGATAGGCGATCCGATATCTCGCGCGGGTTAGATCCATCGGTATTGAGCACGAACAGGTGTACCTTATCGTCGCCGGTGCCGAGAGCCTGATATGCCAACTTCGTGCCATCGGGTGACCATCTGAATGACTGGGTGTCATATGGTGAGGCAGTGAGCTGCTTGCCACCAGTTCCGTCTGCCGACTTGATATATATGCCGCCGGCACCATTCTCCCGGCAGTTACGGCCCGGACAAGCGTAAAATGCAATGGCGTCACCTTTGGGCGACCACTCGGGATTGCTGGCGAGATCAGGCACAAACAACTTGCGCCCCGACCCGTCGATGTTGACGAGAAAGATTTCCTCCCGGGAGATGGCATCGCCACAGCAGAATGAAACATAGGCGATAGCATCTGACCTAGGGGACCAGCTTGGAGCGCCGACCTGATCCGGCCCGTCCGTGACGAGGGACACCGAGGATCCATCACGGTTCATAACGAAGATGTCAGTATCGTAGAAGCGTTCTGGCGCCAGGCGGGTAGATAGGAAGACTATGCGGGACCCATCGGGCGACCACTGTGGATTGAAATCTCCGGCTTCATCGCGCGAAAGATTCGTTTGCTCCTGACCGTCCGATCGCATGGAATAGATCTCGCGGTTGCCGTCTCGGTCGGTGGTGAAAACGATGCCGTCACCGTTCGGCGACCAAGCGTTGTCACCAACGATGTCATCGGCCGAGTTATCGGTTAGTTGTCTGACATTGCTACCGTCTCGATTCATCTCGTAGACCTCCGCGTCACCATCCCGGTCGGAGGTAAATAGGATGTTCTGAGAGTCTGGCGACCATGACAGACCTGTGGCACCTAGCGATGGGCAAAATATACCCCTCGGCTCGTGGCAAGTCTCTACGAAACCATCGGCGTCATTGTTGTTGGTCAGGCGCTGGATACACGAGCCGTCTGCGGCGGCTAAACCAATCTCGTAGGAGGGCTCATAATACGAAAAGAACGCTACGAACGGACCCCCCTGATGATTGCAGTCGGTCGGCTCGTCACTGGCCTTACTGTTCCAGCGGCGCAGGTGTCTGGGGTCCGTGACTGCATGCCAGCGCAAGAATCATGCACAGAGCTACCCAAGAAGTGAGGATGCTACGCACTGACGCGGACCAAGAGTGATCTGGTTCGATTTTAATCTTGATGCCCACGCTCGGCCATACTGAGATGAAGCGCGCGAATGTCGCAAGCGAGCCTACCTGGCTGGAGATCGCCGTCGAAGTGGCGGCTATCGATACTGATGTGGCGGCCGATATCTTGCGGCAGGCTTGCCCGGGCGGTGTTGCGATCCAATCTGCCTCGCGCTACGAACTGGACAGTGACAGCTACGTCGCCGACGGCGACGCGCTGGCGCTAGTCTGCGGGTATCTTCCGGCGGGGCAAGATTCCGAGCGCCTCCGGCGATCGTTGCGCCTGGCGATGAGGGCGGCGCCGCTCGAGCACCCGCCGCGCTGGCGTCGTGTCCGGCGGCTGCGAGAGGAGTCCTGGAGCGACTCCTGGAAGAAGCACTTCGGCGTCCAGCGACACGGGCGGGCCCTCGTGGTCAAGCCGTCCTGGACACGTTACCGGCTCAAGGGCGGTGACATCGTGATCGAGATCGATCCGGGGATGGCCTTCGGCACGGGCCAGCATCCGACGACAGCGATGTGCCTGCGGGCGCTCGAAGAGCAGTTGCTCAAAGGCGCGGACGTGCTCGACCTGGGCTGCGGGTCCGGCATCCTCGCCATCGCCGCGGCCAAACTCGGCGCCACGCACGTGCTCGCGCTCGATTTGGACCCGAATGCCGTACGCGCGACGCGAGAAAACGCTGCGGCCAACGGCGTCGCCGACCTGGTTGGGGTGCGAGAGGGGACGCTCGAGGGCGGGGGCGGGCCGTTCGATGTGATCGTCGCGAACATCAGCGGGCTTACATTGGAGAGGCTCGCAGCAGACCTCGCGCGCTCACTGGGACCCGGCGGGTCGCTAATC
The DNA here is from genome assembly GCA_005882985.1 of Chloroflexota bacterium. Classification (GTDB taxonomy): domain Bacteria; phylum Chloroflexota; class Dehalococcoidia; order SM23-28-2; family RBG-16-64-32; genus CF-163. The sequence continues at coordinate 29,743 of VBEJ01000008.1, read as the reverse complement.
ACAAGCGGATTTCTCGACGATGCGGTCGTGGGTCTCTCGAACGCCTTGGAAGGGACAGGCCTGACGATAGTAAAGGTTATCGACGACGGCGTGTGGCGGGCCATAATCGCCCGAACTTGACGACTGTCACCTTCCGCGTGACGCTTAAAGTGTGACGGAACCGCTAAGACGCTTCTTCGTGCCGCCTGGCTCTCTGCGGGCGCGGAACGTGACGCTTGGTGCAGACCTCGCCCACCGGCTGGGGCGAGTCTTACGGCTGAAGCGGGGAGACCGTGTGCTTCTCAGCGAGGGCGGCGGGCGCGAATATGAAGTCCAGCTGACTGGGGTCTCGTCCTACGCTTTGACGGGCGTTGTGCTGGGCGAGCGCGAGGCCCTACCTGAGCCGGAAGCGACACTCGTCCTTTATCAGTCGCTTATCCGCGCTAACCGCTTCGACCTCGTCCTGGAGAAGGGGACGGAGATCGGCGTCTCGCGCTTCGTGCCGGTGATCAGTGCCCGATCGCTGGTCCAGGGCGACGGCGAGCCAGCCGCTGCTCGCGGCGAGCGCTGGCGGAGAATTGTGATCGAGGCTGCGGAGCAGTCGGGCCGTGGACGTCCGCCGCGCGTTGAGTCGCCGCTCCCTTTCGAGGAGGCAGTCCAGCAGGCGCGCGGCGAGAAGCTTATGCCATATGAGGGCGAACGTGGACGCAGCCTCGGCGCTTACGTTCGTAGGCTCAGCCGCCGCCCTGACATCGTCAGCCTCTTCGTCGGTCCGGAGGGTGGCTTCGAGGATGCGGAGGTCGAACTCGCGCGGGAGTCGGGTGCGGAAATCGTTTCGCTGGGGCCCCGCATTCTTCGCTCGGAGACCGCCGGGATTGTCGCGAGCGCGCTTGTGCTGGACGCGCTGGGGGAGTTGGACGCGTAAGCGCCTTAGGGGTCAACCGGTTGCTGTGTGAAGAGCAGCGGGTCCGTCCGGACGCCGCCGATTATGGCTTCCCAGTGAAGATGCGGCCCACTGACGAAGCCGGTCTCGCCTATGAAGCCGACGAGATCACCGATCGTGACCGCCTGGCCTTCGGTGACTGCGATGCTATCCAGATGGTTGTAGCCGCTGAAGACTCCCGCGCCATGGTCGATGATGACGACGTTTCCATACAGGTACATCGGGCGGGCAAGTGCCACTACCCCACTGGCGGCGGCGGCCACGGGGGTGCCCTTCTCGTTCGCGATGTCCGTCCCGGTGTGAGGGGAATAAGGCCCGCCGTTGATCGAACGCATGAGCCCAAAGCCGTTCGTGATAGGGCCGGGCGCGGGCAAGATCCACGCTCCGGACCAGTAACGTTCCGGCGTGAACCTGGAGAACACCTGGGTGAGCATGGCGCGTTCGTTGGCGACTGCATTCTGGTCGGACAGCAAGTCGATGCTCGATGGGGGCAGCTCGATGGACTCGTACTGGAACCCGCCGTCGCTGACAGTCAGTGTGCCGGCTGCGAGGACCGCGTCTCCTGACTTCACCGTAATCGGATAGTCGCCGACGCCGATGTAAATGTCGAGCCCTATAACCGCGAACCAGCGATCGGCGGAAGGGAGCATGGGGTATGAAGCGCCGTCGAACTCGACCGTAGCTTCCGTCAGGCCGCCCGGAGGATAGAGGAGCCGGGCGAAGAGGAAGCCTCCCTGACGGGGCTGGCTGGCCGAGAAGTCTAACGTAGGTGGTGGGGCGGGCGTCGGGGCCGGCGTGGGTTCGGGAGTGGGCGCCGGGGTCGCCGTGGGCGGTTGCGGGGTGGCATTGCTCGTCGGCGGCACAGTTGTGGGCGAGGGGGCAGCCGCATCGCTGCCACCGCAGGCAACGGCAACGGCCAAGACGGTGAGCAGGCAAAGGGCAAGAAGAGCGGGACGCACCGACACCATGTTATCGCAGACCGAGAACGGGCGGCGAGCCTGATTCACTGGTGCAAACGGCCTGTTCACGGCGGTCTATAATTGGTCCATCCCGAATGCTCTGCTGCCCGTGAGGAGCCCCGATGATTGAAAACCTGACGTTCCACTTATGCGAGACCGACCTCGGCTGGGTCGGCCTGGTGCTCTCGCCACACGGGCTGCGGGCGACCACACTTCCCTGCGCTCGTCGCGACGAGGCTCTCCATGAAGTCATGGGGCTGGGCGCGATCGAACCGGCCCGCGAGGCGGACCTGGCGGACCTGCCTGAGCGAATATGCGCGCTTGCTTCTGGCCGCTACGATAACCTGGCGGTACATGTCGACTGGAATATCGGGCCGTCGTTCCGGCGCGAGGTGCTGGAAGAGACGCTGCGCATACCGAGTGGCCAGACACGCACTTACGGCTGGCTGGCTGAGCGTGTTGGTCGTCCGCGGGCGGCCCGCGCCGTGGGGCGGGTGATGGCGACGAACCCACTCCCGCTCGTCGTCCCGTGCCATCGCGTTGTGGGAAGCAACGGCTCTCTAACGGGCTACGGAGGCGGCCTCCGCATGAAGGAAGCGCTTCTCAAGGCCGAGGGCGCGCTCTAATCCGGCATCTGCCGCGACAGATTGTTGCCCGGCGCCTCATCATGATGGGGTCCCCGCACGGTAAGAGGGGTCAGTCGGATCGAGCGCCTTCGCCTAGAGCGTGCCGAGCCAGGCGGTGACCGCGGCCGCAAGACCGACCAGCCACGCGAAATGACGCCCGCGCGACAGCACTAGAACGAGCACGCCGAAAACGGCAAAGTACCCGCCCAGCAGTCGCACTACCGCCCAGTCGCCACCGCCAACGACTTCAGTCCCCAGCGCCAAGAATACGATCGCCAGACTCAGCATTACTACCGTGAAGAAGTGCCAGGTGAAGCGCAGCATCATCGCGGTTTGAGCCGCGCCTCGTAATCGCGTGGATGGCAGCTCGGCTCGCCGGGTGAGCGGGATCAGGATCAATCGTTCGCCGAGAAAAGCGTGCCCGAGGCCGCCGAAGGCGGCCAGTGCTCCTGTGACAAGGAACAGTTCGTTCATTGCGTCCTCTCCTGTCTAATCTCGTCTGGGTCAGCTCTAGCTTGTGCGGATGGGACTGTCTTCGCCATGTAGCGTCGCCCCCGCTCTGAGCGCAGACGCTACGAAACGAACTCGAATAGGAGAACGCCGTATCCGCAGCTCGTCTGCGTGCCTTCGACCGTTAACATCGACGGCCTGCCTCACGGGTAGCTCGATATTGTCCGCAGTTGCATCGAGAAGTAGCTCCGCAAGCGGAGACTCCTGAACGGGGTTGACAGTGGCATATCCAAATAGGCGCACGATGGCAGCGTCCTGGGCGCCCATCGACATCACCATTAGGGTGATTGGTCCGCCTCCAGAGAGGCATGGCGACTTGTCTCGTTGCCGCTGACGGTGTAGCCCACGTACGCGACTCGATTGGGTCCGATGACGTGTAATGGGCTGCCGCCCTTCGGTCAGAGATTGACAGGGCCCTGCGCGTCCGGTCCCTTGCTCAGGTCATCCGCGACACTGGCTACGAAGGAGACAGGCGAGCTACGGATGAGTTCGGCCTGTTCCGGCTTGATGTGGTCGAACGGTGTACTCATTGTGAGCGTTGGCTCCTTTCCGAAACGTACGCGCTTACTTCCTGGACCCGCGGTAGCTGATCGCCAGCACGGCGAGGACCAGGAGCGAGCTCGCGAGAGGGCCGATCCAGCCAAAATTCACGCCACCTGCGTGCCCGGCGTGAAGCGCCGGCGATTAGCGCGAGGAGGCTCATCCGGCGTTCGGGAAGTGCCCGGAAGACGCGCCATGTGAGGCTGTACCGTGGGCCATGGGTGACCTGCGCGAGCGAATCACGAGCATATAGGTGCCCGCCGCTCCAACCGCGAGCAAACCCGCGATCTCAATAAGCGCGCCGGCCCATGATGTTGCTTCTACTCCCCGCTCCGCTCCGCCCGGAAACGCATCACTAAACGCGCTCCACTCAGGAAGGAAATGGACGGCCGCAAAGAGGATTGCGGAGGTAAAGCCTTTCACGACGGCAGCGAGTGGCGCTAACGAGTGTCCGGTAAACACCAGGGCGATCACAATGACTCCGACGACGTTCGCCACACCCGCTAACCAAAACACTTCTGGCGTCAGCGTATCCGTGCCGCGACGGAAATGATCTGCTGTGTGAAGCGCGAAGCCTACAATGTAGAGAATGCATGCGTATCTCAGGAGCCTGTACCCCCGTTGCTCGGCTGCCTGGGCTTCATGTGTCATCAACGCGTACCTCCTTGGTCATGCCGTAAATTCTGAAAATAACGAGTACGAATTTCGAAAAAGGGGGATCGATCACCTCCCCGACGGTGGCATCAAAATCTGACCCTGCCTCACGAAGCTGGCCCCGCGATGTCGTTCACGTGCCCGGCGACGTGCAGGACGGCGACCGCGTGCAACACATCCGCCAGCGGTCCCGTGTTGTTTCCCCCCGCTGCTCGGATCGTGGTGCTGAACAACGCCTCATCCGCCGCCTCGATCGCCGCCACCGTCGTCGCCCGGTTCGCTTCGAACTCAGCGATGAGCTCTGTGACACTCATTTGCGCGCGCTTCTCCACCTGCCGCGCGTTGTAGTCGTCTATGCCGCCGCGCGCAGCCCGTTGCGGCGGATCGGTGGTCTTCTCTTTCTGTGTTTCCGCCGGCTTTGGCACGAGCGCCTTTCGCGCCACATCGAGCAGTCGCGGATAAGTCCACTCGATGGAGGCGATGTGCGCCAGGATCTGCCGCCCGTTCCACCCGCTCTCGTAACGCCCCTTTTCAAACTCGGCGTCGGGTATCTTGCGCAACCGCGCGACGGCATTCTCGCCTGAGGACCGCAAGCTGTCCAGAAGTTCGGCTTTGGACAGCGTCGACTGTTCGGTCATCTGTAACCTCCTGTGGGCTGAACGTAGCTTCTCTCTCGGCGCCGCGAGAGTTTCTGAGTTCGCAGTTCGGCCAGTACCGCACTCGGGGACACGTGCCTTCCATGCCCGTTCGATCTGTCTCATGAGTGCTGGGTAAACAACCCAGTACCGGAACGGCTTGATGAGCGCCATGTATCCCCTCCCTAGCGGACCGCGTGGCTTGACGTAGACGGCCATCTGTCCCTGATAGCGGCCTTCGCCCTGATGGACCCAGGCCATGTGCATGACGCCGTGCACGGTGAGGTTCGAGACTTCGGCAGCGAATTCGACATTGGTGCGATAGAGGGGCGCGAAAGGCAGGACGTCGAACGCCAAATCCGCCGCCGTGTTGCGCAGATCGCCTGGAAGCCTGCAGGTCAGCGAGGTCTCGTTCGTACCCGGAATCGCCAGCTTGCGGGCGCCACGATCCCGACCGCTGTTGATCGGGGCCGAAATGCTGCCGAGGCCAAACCAACGGCCGAGGCGATCGCGGAAACGCCACAGGACGCGGGCCGGGAGGGACTCAGCGTTGGCTGGATTGAAAGAAACCAGATTTTCGAGCAGCGTTTGGAAGTCCTCGGTGCCTCCGTACACGGGAAGAGCCCAGACATCCTCCAGAGTGAAGTCTCGGGCGATTTCGCGGATGCGCCAGGGGCGAGATTCGTGTGTTTTGTTCGGAAGCCTTATTGAGTGCATACGGAGCGCCTCCCCCTGTACTCGATGTGCCAACCATTCTAAAAATACAGAACCTTGTCTCCAAAAAAAGCTAGCTGGCCAGCTTCCGTAATGCGTCCGGGCTCATCACCTCCCCCCGCCGAAACCCTTCGATCCCTGCGGCGACCAACTCGAGGAACAGCCGCATCGACATTAGCCTTCCCCGCACGAGGTCCCCAGCCGCGTCCGGCAGCTCTTTCTCCGTCTCGCTGACGGCCGCGAGCAGCGAACGCGCCTCCTGCTCGAGGCGGCGACCGATCACCTCCGCCGCAATCGACCAGAGGTCCGTCACCGCTTCGTAGTAGTCGCGCCGGCTACGTCGCACCCAGACCTTACGGACCATCCCGAGGTCGAGCAGTTCGCGGACCTGCACACTGGCGTTGCCCTTGCTCGTGCCCACTTCGCGCGAGATCTCATCCAGAGAGAGCGGACCGGGGTTCAGGTACAGGACGGCAAAGATCTTGCCGGCCGTCTCCGAGAGCACGCCCGAGCGGCTGGCGGCGTCGCCCAGCGACTGAGTTACACGGTCGCGCCAAGTACTCATCGTTTAGAATCCACAGAACGTCTGCTATGCTCATTCTGCCAAACGAACTGGAGGTCCGTCAAGCCCCAGCGGGATCGCGACCACTTACCCCACCCACCCTCGAACGTGAACGCCTCATCCGGTATAATTTATATGTGACGTTGCGCGTCCTCGTGAATGGAGGCCTTAGGGTGTACCCCGTAGGCCAGAAGACCTCCCTCCACGAACCGCCTGCCGGTCTCGACAGTCGTCGCCAAGAGCGTCCGACCCGTCCGCAAATGCTCACCGAGCCCCGCCCCAAGGAGATTACATGACCCTCGAACCACCGCCGATTCCCGCACTGAGCGTGCGCCCGATCAAGATCGAAGAGGAGATGCGCTCGTCGTATCTCGACTACGCGATGTCCGTCATCGTCCAGCGCGCTCTGCCGGACATCCGCGACGGGCTGAAGCCGGTGCAGCGCCGTATCCTCTACGCGATGCAGCAGATGGGGTTGAACCCGGGCACGAAATACCGAAAGTGCGCCGGTATTGTCGGTGAAGTCCTTAAGAATTACCACCCGCACGGGGACGCCCCCGCGTCGACATGTCCCCGAACTTTGACGATGAGCTGAAGGAGCCGGTTGTGCTCCCGGCGCGGGTGCCGAACCTGCTGGCAAACGGCGCGTCCGGCATTGCCGTCGGAATGGCCACGAACATACCGCCGCACAACCTCGGCGAGCTGTGTGACGCCGTCGCTCATCTGATCGATCATCCGGAAGTAACGATGGAAGAGCTGGCCGAGATCGTGAGGGGGCCTGACTTCCCCACCGGCGGGGTCATCTTCCGCTACGAGACTGTGCGCCTGCCCGCAACCAATGGCCAGGGGCCCACGTCCGAGCGTAGGGACGCCATCCGGGGCGCGTTCGAGGGCCGAGGCCGCATCGTCACCAGGGCGCGCGTGCACATCGAAGAAATGGCGAAGGGGAACCGGAACCAGATCATCGTCACCGAACTGCCTTACCAGACGAACAAGGCCACGCTTGTCGAGAAGATCGCCGACCTGGCCCGCGCCAAGCGCATCGACGGCATCGCTGACCTGCGAGATGAGTCGGACCGCCACGGCATGCGCATAGTCATCGAGCTAAAGCGTGAGGCGCAGCCACGGCAACTGCTGAACGCGCTGTACAAGCACACCGCCATGCAGTCCGCCTTCGCGGTAAACATGCTCGCGCTGGTGGACCGGCAGCCGCGCACGGTGAGCCTCAAGAAGATGCTCGAGTCGTACATCGACCACCGGCGCGATGTGATCCGCCGCCGGTCGGAGTTCGACCTCGAGAAAGCGCGCGACCGGGCGCACGTTCTCGAAGGGTTGCTCAAAGCGATCGACATGCTAGATCAGGTCATCCAGACGATCCGGCAGTCTCCTTCCGCCGAGGAGGCGAAGGGCCGTTTAATGCGCGCGCCGTTCGAATTGAGCGACCGCCAGGCGCAGGCTGTCCTCGATATGCAGCTCCGCCGCCTGGCAAAGCTCGAGCGGGACAAGATCCAGGACGAGTACAAGGAGCTGATCGAGCTGATCTCGTACCTCGAGGACCTGCTCGCTAACCCCCGCAAGATCGACTCTTTGATTAAAGACGATGCGGTCGACCTGAAGAAGACGTACGGCGACGACCGCCGCACGATCATCGTGGATCAGGAGCCGGAAGAGTTCTCGGAAGAGGACATGGTGGCGCACCAGGAAGTGGTGGTCACGATTTCGAAGCGTGGCTTCATCAAGCGCCTGCCGCTGAGCACCTATCGGGCGCAGCGCCGGGGCGGCGTCGGGGTGATCGGCATGAAGACGCGCGAGGACGACGCAGTGCGGCATCTAGTCGTCGCCGATACGCATGACAAGCTCATCTTCTTCACCGACCGCGGCCGCTGCTTCCAGGTTAAGACGTATGAAGTCACCGATGAGTCCCGCCAGGCGCGCGGCGAGTCGGTTATGCAACTGCTCCAGCTCGACCAAAGGGAGAGGATCACGGCGGTCGTACGGATACCGCCGGACTTGGACCACGAATATATGGTCGTCGCGACGAAGCTGGGCGAGGTGAAGAAGACTCCGCTGAAGAACTTCGCCAACGTGCGGCGCGATGGACTCATCGCGATGGACCTCGAGCCGGCAGACGAGCTGGTGTCGGCGAAGCTGGCGGTTGATGCCGACGATGCCATTCTCGTGTCCGCGCGCGGGCAGTCTGTCCGCTTCCCGGTCCAACTGCTTCGCTCCGCTTCCCGCCTTTCAGGAGGCGTCCGCGGAATGAGGTTGGCCTCCGGCGACCGCATGGTTGGTATGGAAATCGCGAGCGCTGCAGAAGCACTATTGGTCGTCAGCGAGTTCGGGTTCGGCAAGCGCACACACGTTGACGAGTACCCGAGACACGGGCGCGGTGGGCAAGGTGTGCGGACGTTCAAGACGACGCCAAAGACTGGCGAACTGATGGCGGCCCGGATGGTAAACCCCAGCCACGAACTGATGCTTATCTCTGAAGAGGGCATTGTCCTTCGTACGCCAATCGAGCACATCTCGAAACAGCTTCGTTCCACGCAGGGCGTCACGCTAATGGATGTCGACCGCGACCGCGTCGCCGCTGTTGCCGTGATCGATATGCAGCGCGAGTACGACACGCCTGATGGCCTGCCGACGGGCGCAACGGTCGCCTTGGCTGAAGACGGTGACAAGCCCAAGCCAGGAGATGCGGCGGACGAGCCGAAAAAGAGAACTCCCCGGCCGAAGAAGAGCAAATAGCGGCGTATGGGTAGTGTCGCCGAGCGTCTCCGGGAGCTTGGGATAACGCTGCCGCCGAGGCGATCGTACGGCAAGTATGCAGGCGCGGCGCGGGCGGGAAATCTGGTCTTCGTGTCGGGCGCCGGGCCGATTGGCCCGGACGGCGCGGTCACCGGCAAGGTCGGCGGCGACGTGGACATCGGTGTGGCGCAGGAGGCCGTCGGTTGGGGTGGCGGAATTGCCGATGAATATCGCGGTCGAAGTCGAGATGATCGTAGAGGCGGCACCGTGAAAGGCAAAGTGACGAAGCGGGTATCTCAGCCGTCGTCACAGTTCGAACACATCCGCGAGCGTATGGAGCAGGCGCGCCAGCGCGTAATCGGCGCACCTGGCAGGCCGAGCTTCTCCGTTCCGTTCACGGAGCCGTCTGTGGATATCTACGAAACAGAAGAGCAGGTAGTGATCATTGTCGAGATCGCCGGAATTGGCGATCTCGACGTCGAGCTCGAGGTGGAAGGGTCGAGGTGTACACTGCGCGGCGAGCGAAAGCCAGCGCCGCACGAGGCAAAACGCGAGTTTCGGCAGGTGGAAATAAGCAACGGACCCTTCCAGCGAGAACTATTCTTACCGGCAGCAGTTAACCCAGACGCGGTTGAGACCGTCTATAAGGACGGAATGCTGCAAATCAAGCTGCCCAAGGCATCACTGGCACGCAGCCGAACGCTGACGATCCTGGTTCGCTAAGGGCCTTCCTCCGCAGCAGTCCAACTGGAGGCAACTCCGATGGAGCATGCGGAAACACGTCGACAAACACGGAGCCGAGCGTCCGTAAGCGCTCAGCCGAGGATCCCTGAGTTGCTGCCGTTGATCCCGGGTGGGGGCACCGTAATGTACCCCCAACAACTGCTGCCTCTCCTCGCCACGGACGAACTGGACATCAAGGCCGTAGGCCAGGCAGCCGCGTCCGAGGCGAAGATGGTAGGGGTGTTCCCGCAGCATGTCCTTGATGAGGACCGCTACGAGGGCGATCTCTACCAGCTCGGCACGGCTGCCACGATTGTTCGAATGGCCACGGCCCCGGACGGCACGGTGCATGCCATCCTCCAAGGAGTCGGGCGTATCAAGCTGCTGGGCGTTGAGCAGGCCGAACCCTGGATCGTCGGGCGCATCGAGCGCTTGGGCGAGACAGTGGACCGCAGTGCGGGTCTCGACACCCTCATGGGAGAGATCAGAGAGGGGTTTGTCCGCATCATCACACTTTCCGAGACGCTGCCTCAGGAACTTGCGGCAGCCGTCGGCAATCTGGGCGACCCGTCGGCGCTCGCTGACTTCATCGCCGCTAATCTTCAGATCCGCACGGAGCAGCGGTATGCCGTACTCGAAGAGTTAAACGTCAACAGGCGGCTTACGATCGTCAAAGAACTGATTGCCCACGAGATCGAAGTACTAGAGGTGCAATCGCAGATCCAGGCCGACGTTCGTGGCGAGCTCGATAAGCGCCAGCGCGAGTTCATCCTGCGCGAGCAGATGAAGGCGATCCAAAAGGAGCTGGGGGAAGGCGACATTACTCCGGAGCTGTCGGAGCTGAAACAGCGCCTGGGCGAGGCGGCCCTTCCGGAGGCTGCGCAGCGCGAGGCAGACCGAGAGTTGCAACGTCTGACGAGCATTCCGTCAATCTCTCCCGAATACCAGGTGTCGCGAACATATCTCGAATGGCTGGCCGATCTTCCCTGGAATACGAGCACCGAGGACCTGTTGGACATCATCCGAGCTGAGGCGGTGCTGAACGAAGACCACTACGGCCTCGACAAGGTGAAACGTCGCATCCTCGACTTCCTCGCCGTCATCAAGCTACGGCAGGGCGACACGCGTGGGCCAATCCTCTGCTTCGCGGGTCCGCCGGGGACGGGGAAGACGTCCCTCGGGCAGTCGATCGCGCGCGCGCTGGGCCGCAAGTTCATCCGGATGTCGCTCGGCGGGATGCGGGATGAGGCCGAGATCCGCGGGCACCGGCGGACGTATGTCGGCTCGATGCCCGGCCGGATCATCCAGGAGCTACGGCGCTGTGGGTCGCGCAACCCGCTCTTCATGCTGGATGAGGTCGATAAGCTGGGTGTTGATTTTCGCGGCGACCCGGCGTCCGCGCTGCTTGAGGTGCTGGACCCGGCGCAGAACTCGACCTTCACAGACCACTACCTGGATACCGCCTTCGACCTGTCTCGCGTGTTTTTTGTGGCGACAGCCAATATCGTCGACAACATTCCGGGGCCCCTGCGCGACCGCATGGAGATCATCGAACTGCCCGGATACACCGAACGTGAGAAGCTCGAGATCGGCAAGCGCTATCTGTTGGGCAGGCAACTCCAGGAAAACGGGATCCCGGACGGCGTCCTGCATGTCAGCGAAAGCGCAATTACGGAGATCATCCGCACGCACACCCGCGAGGCCGGCGTCCGGAACCTTGAGCGAGAGCTTGGGAGTGTCTGCCGGGCCGTAGCCAGACGGGTGGCGGCCGGGCAGAACGGTTCCATCGCCATTCGGGAAGAGAATCTGGCGGAATTCCTCGGCCCGGCGCGCTTTCGCTGGGAGCTTGCCTCAGAGGCGGACGAGGTTGGCGTCGCGACCGGCCTGGCGGCCACGATGGCCGGCGGCGACGTGCTGTTCGTCGAAGCGACGACGGTACCCGGACGAGGCCGCCTCATCTTGACCGGCAAGCTCGGCGAAGTGATGCAGGAGTCGGCCCAGGCGGCGCTTACCTACGCGCGATCGCGTGCCTCGGTGCTCAGTATCGCGGCGGCGGCGTTCGACAAGAACGACATTCACATCCATGTGCCGGCGGGCGCCATTCCGAAGGACGGCCCATCGGCGGGGGTGACAATGGCGGCGGCGCTCGTTTCCGCGCTCACGGATCGGGCGATCCGCAAGGAAGTGGCGATGACGGGCGAGATTACGCTGCGGGGCAAGGTATTGCCAGTCGGCTCGATCCGCGACAAGGTCCTCGCGGCCCACCGTGCGGGCAGCAAGCAGATCGTGATGCCGCGCGACAACGAGAATGACCTGGCGGAGGTGCCGGAAGACGTGCGCCGGGAGCTGGAGTTCGTCCTCGTCGAGCACGTCGACGAGGTGCTTAACGCGGCCCTTCATCCGGAGAAGGCACACGACCGCCCGAAGCTGGCCGCAGTAAGCAGCTAGGTACCGGCCTGCGGCTAATAACCCCGCGCCGGATCGACGACATTTCGGAGTGGCTCGCCTGCTAGGTACCGCCGCAGGTTATCGCAGAACAGCCCGACAGCGCGCTGCATATAGCGCGGCGTGCCCCCGCTGATGTGCGGCGTCAGGATCACGTTCTCCATACCCCACAGCTCGCTCTCGCCTGAGAGGGGTTCCTGCTGGAAGACGTCGAGGGCAGCGCCCGCGATAGTCCCGTCCTTGAGTGCCTGGACGAGCGCCTGTTCGTCGATGATCGCGCCACGGCCGATGTTTACGATAACCGCGCTCGGCTTCATCGCGCGTAGCTGGGCTTCGCCGATCAGGCCGCGGGACTCAGGAGTCAGTGGAAGGGCGACGACGACATAATCGCTCTCGTGTAGGAGGTACGTGAGATCTGAAGGAGGTAGCATTTCGTCCGCAGCAGGGAAGCCCGCAGCAGCGCCCGTGATGCGCCGCTCGGCGGACCGCCGCAACGCGAGCACGCGCATTCCGAGGGCGCTCGCGAGCTCGACAACCCTCGCGCCGATCGCTCCCACGCCGAGGACGCCGACTGTCTTCTCTTCCAGTTCGTCCGGCCAGTAGGGTCGCCAGACTCGCTCCTGTTGCGCTCTGATGGCCCGCGGCAGCCCCTTCGCGAACGCCAGCATAGCCCCAATGACGTACTCGCTTATCGGCACTGCGTGGATGCCGCTCGCGGTCGTCACGGTCACTTGTGATTGCACGACGGGCGCATCGAGAAGGCGGTCGACGCCGGCGCTGGTCAGCTGGAGCCACTTCAGGGCCGGCGCGCGGCCGACAATGTTGTCCGGGACGATTGGGTTCGTGAGGAGGACCTCCGTATCGCGAAGAATCGGCTGGAGGCGCTCGCGGGCCTCCTCTTCGCTCTCGTCCTCGGCCCGTGGCGGCTCAGGGTAGCCCGCCCAGAGGGGACGTCCGTCCCTGTAGACGCGTCGTTGCGCGCGAGTCAGGGCGGTGACTTTAAGACGCGGGTGGGTCTTGCGGATCGTGTCCTGAAGGTCGTCAGCGAGGGGCAGGGCGATCGTGACGTTTATGGTGCGCTCGGGCATATCGACTGGAGATTATACGAGGCGAAGGACGGAGGAGCGAAGAGCGAATAGGGGAGTTCATAGATGCGCGGCAGCCAGACAGCCTGAGCGGGACACGCCAACTGCTAAAATACGTCGAGGAGGGGTGCCGGAGTGGTTGATCGGGGCGGTCTCGAAAACCGTTGTACCGCCTTGCGGTACCGTGGGTTCGAATCCCACCCCCTCCGCCAGAGCGAAACGAAAATCGCAAACTCGATGATCCGAGACTGGAAGGGGCGGCGGTGAGCGCCTAAAGCCGTCGTTCGATTTTCACATTTCGGATTTCGAGCGACTCCCGGAGGGGTGCCAGAGTGGACGATTGGGCACGCCTGGAGAGCGTGTGTACCCTTTGGGTACCGTGGGTTCGAATCCCACCCCCTCCGCCATAACCGCAGCGGTCCAGTCTCTAAGCTTACTTGCGCTTCTTCTCTTCGATCTCTTCTGGTTTGTTGGCCTTGTGCACCTTGCGCTCATAGCGGACGCGAAGCTCTTTTTCTGCCTTGGCCTGCGCTTCCTTCGCCTCTTCCAGCGCTTCGTTGAGTTGCTCCTGCGCCGAGCGGAGCGCCCGTTTGACGGCGGCCAGGATATTATGGTCGGTCTCGATCGCCGTTGGGCCGGAATCTACGGTTGCCGCGGGCCAGTCAACCTCGCGCCGCCGAGAGCGGTCCGGCGCGAACAGCACTGCCCCTGCGAAGCCAATTCCGAAGCCCATCGCAAGCCCAATCAGAAGGCGCATGAGTGTTGCCTACCCGCTCTTTCGCGAGCGCCCAAGCCGCGATAGCACAACGACGAACTGCCGCACCCCGGCGACAGTGCCGTACGTCTTCACCACTGGCGCAACTGCGTAGTCCGAGACAAACTCTACCGTTCCGCGCACACTCTCCGAAGTCTGGCGCACGCTCTCCAACGTGGGCTGCACGTTATTTTTCAGCATTCCGCGCACACGGTTGAGCGTCATCCAGCTGAGGATCCCTATCGCCAGCGTGAAGAAGATAATTAGGACGAAGGCCACTGTGCCGGCGATGCTATAGGCAATCACCGCGATGTCACGGGTGTCTGCGAGGCTGAGGAACATCCAAGTACCTCCGGCTGGACGGGCAATACGATCAGTTTGGGAATTATAGCAGACAGTTGCAGCGGGGGCGGTGGAAAGGCCTACCGCTAATCAGATCGGTCTGACTATTGTGCCGCCACCGATGACGCCATCGCCATCGTAGAAGACGACGGCCTGTCCGGGCGTGACCGCGCGTTGCGGCGATTCGAACCGCACCTCAGCGTGGCCGCCCTGGATGTGCAGAGTCGCGGGCACCGGTTCGCTTCGGTAGCGGATGCGCGCTTCGACGGATATTTTATCGGCGGGCGTCTCGCCACTTACGAACGAAAGCTCTTCCGCCATCAAGCCTTCAGCACGAAGATCGCTGCTCTTGCCCGCAACAACGGTGTTGGTCTCGGCGTCGAGGCCGACAACGTAGAGCGGCTCGCCTCCACCGCGGGCGGGCAGCCCACGGCGCTGGCCGATCGTGTAGTTGTGAACGCCAGGGTGCTCGCCGATGGTTTCTCCTCCCTTATAGACGATCGCGCCGGCGCGGGCGGGAACGCGTTCATGGACGAAGGCTCGGTAGTCGCCGGAAGGAATGAAGCAGATGTCGGCGGAGTCCGGCTTCTCGGCGTTCGGCAGTCGCCACTCACGAGCGAGGCGCCTGATCTCTTTCTTCGTCAACTCGCCGACCGGGAAGAGCGTTCGGCTCAATTCTCGCTGCCCCAGCGTGTAGAGTACGTAGGACTGGTCCTTGGAGGGATCGACCGCGCGGTGGAGCTCATAGCCGTGACCGTTTCGGCGGATTCGAGCGTAGTGGCCCGTTGCCAGAAAATCAGCACCAAGCACCTGTGCGTGCTTCATCAGCGGTCGGAACTTCACGCGGTCGTTGCAGGCGAGGCACGGATTCGGCGTGCGGCCGAGAGTGTACTCGCGCACGAAATAATCGACGACCCCGGTAGAGAACTCCTTCTCGAGATTGAGGATGTAGTGACGGACGCCCAAAACGTCGGCTGCGGCGCGAGCGTCGTCCGTGTCCTCGACCGAGCAGCAGCGCTTGTGGTGGCGCGATTCAGCCGCGTTCTCGGCGGTCCACAGCCGCATCGTCACGGCCAGAACTTCGTAGCCCGCCTCCGAGAGCAGGCCTGCAGCTACGGAAGAGTCGACGCCGCCCGACATCGCGACTACAACTCGCGTTCTGGACATTCCAGCTACAATGTTATCCTACGCCGCAACACGAAGCGGAAAGAGGTAAGAAGGAGCCTGGAACCAGACGAGCTGGCGCGCAAGATAATCGATGCGGCCTCCGAGAAGCAGGCGGAGGACATTCTCTTGCTCGACATCCGTAAAGTCGCGTCCTTCGCTGATTATTTTGTGATCGCCAGCGGCCAGACAGTCCGTCAGCTTCAGGCGATTATCGAGGCCGTCTCGGAGGCGGCCTCAAAGGACGGGGTGAAGCCGCTGGGGAAGGAAGGCGAACCTGAATCCGGCTGGGTCCTTCTCGATTATGGAGACGTTATCGTCCATATCTTCGCGCCCGACGAGCGCGCCTACTACGACCTCGAAGGACTCTGGCACACGGCCACCCCTGTCGTGCGGATGCAGTAGAATCGCTTACTGTCGCTTGGTTCGGCCCACCGTCATGACCATTCTCTCAGCGCATGCGCAGGGAACGGTCGCGGGCAAGCGTCTCTCCTTAGAGAGGACTCGGCCATGACCAACTCACTTTGCGCCGAATGCGATTGGAAATACAGCGGGACGATGGGCGACCCCGTCGAGGCCGCTAAGCGACATAAGTTGACTCACGTGCTCGAGAGGTGCGGCGGGACGGGAGCCGTGAAAGATGTCATCGAGTCGTTCCTCGTCAGTGAGCGGTTGAACTCCACCGACGCCCAGTATGCGCCGCGCTGATCAGCTGTAAAACCCGCTAATCGCCATTGTTCGGGACCGGCTCGTCGGCCTCTGTGGCGGTGGCTGTCGCCGGCTCCTTCTCCGCCGCCTGGGCCTCCTCGCGAGGCCGTCGCCCGAAGTGTCGCATCGCCTCGCCCATTTCCCTGAGGCGGTTATCGACGCGGGCGTTAATGCTGCCTTCGGGGTAAGAGCCGTCCGGGCGGCGCTCGCCGGCGTCCTCGCCGGTCAGGAGGTCGATCGCCTGATCGACCGTATCGACGGCGTAAACGTTGTAATCGCCCGCGCGGACCGACTCGAGGACGTCTTTACGGAGCATGAGGTTCTGCCGGTTACGGGACGGCATGATAACGCCCTGGTGCCGGGTGAAACCGATGGCCTTGCAGACATCATGGAAGCCCTCAATCTTCTGGTTGAGCCCGCCGATCGGCTGCACATCGCCCCTCTGGCTCACGGACCCGGTGATCGCGAGGTCCTGTCGGAGGGGGGCGTCCGCCAGACTGGAGAGGATCGCGCACAATTCGGCAAGAGACGCGCTGTCCCCTTCGACAGCGTCGTACCCCTGCTCGAACGAGATGCTCGCGGAGACGGAAAGCGGCTTGTCCTGCGCGTACTTCGAGCCGAGATAGCCGCCCAGAATCAGGACGCCCTTGTCGTGAATCTTGCCGCTGAGCTGGGACTCGCGGTCGATGCTGGTTACGCCGCGCTGGCCGAGAAAGGTGCGCGCCGTTATGCGTGAGGGCCGCCCGAAGCTGAAATCGCCGAAGTCGTGCACCGCCAGGCCGTTCACCTGCCCGGTCACCGAGCCCTGTACGTCGACGATGATCACGCCACGCCGGATCATCTCGCGGATGCGCTCTTCGATCATGTTAAGCCGGTAGACGCGCTCGTTGATAGCACGCTCCACGTGGTCGGCTTTCACGCGCTGCGCCCCATCGGCGCCGGCCCAGTAATCGGCTTCGACGACGAGGTCGCGCAGACGACCAAAGCGCGCCGACAACTTCTCCTGGTCGTCCACCATCCGGCTGCCATGCGCGACTATGACGGCGACGGCGTCGCGTTCGAAATGGCGGAGGCCCTCCCGCTCCGCACAGGCACAGACGAAGCCAGCGTAGCCGATCATATTCTCCGTAGTGCGGTCGATCTGGTAGTCGAAATCTGCTTTGACCTTGAATATCTCCCAAAACTCCTCGTCGTAAGCTGATAGCACGAAGTAGGACATTGGATCACCCGTGACGACGAGCTTGATGTCGAGCGGCATCGGCTCAGGTCTCAGCGTCTGGGGTGTAAGGAAGCCGTATTGCTCCATCGGGTCCTCGAGGCGGACTTCCTTGGTGCGAATCACGCGTTTCAGACCTTCCCAGGAGCCCGGCTTCATCATGATGTCCACAAGATTAATGATGAGGTAACCGCCATTCGCCAGGTGAACAGACCCCGGCCTGAGCATGGTATGGTCGCTGATGTAAGTACCCAGATATGCCCGCCGTTCGATCCGGCCGAAGAGGTTCGTCCAGCTGGGGTTCGGCTCGACAATGATGGGCGGGCCGTTGGCGTTCGAGTTGTCCACGAAGACGTTGCAGCGAAAGGGACCAAACGGGTCCGGCTGCCCGGGTGGGACCGGAATTGCGCCTGCCGGCGCCGGTGCGATGACGCTTGTGGGTTCGCTCTGCGCGCGCAAGGTGTCGGCCGTCGCCAAAGTGAATTCCTTGAGCTGCTCCAGGAAGCGAACGATTTCCGGATTCTCGCTGTACCGCTTTAGCAACTCACCGAAGGCACCGCTGACCACCCACTCTGCAGTCTCCCGGTCGAGCCGCCGCAGCTTCTCGCTCACACCCGACTCGATCGCGCGCAGGCGCTCGCGGACCTGCTCGATGAGTTCCGAAATCGGCTGCTGGCGCGCCTCGATCTCGTGGCGGTGGGATGCGTCGAGCGCGGTGAATTCCTCCGGGCTCATTGGCTTGCCGTCCGCCATCGGAATGAGGTTCACCCCCGTCGGCGAGAAGCGAAGCACGAACCCGGCCTCCTCAGCCTGCTTTTCCGCCTGGTCAATTAGCGGCTGCGCCTCCTGCTGACCCTTTTCGAGAATCTCCCGCCGTCGCTGGTTGTACTCCTCACTTGTGAAGGCGTTCGTGAGGCTCCTCCGCACGGACGAGAGGAGTTCATCGAGCTGGTGCCGCAGGTCTTTTCCTGCGCCCGGCGGCATGCGAACGGCCCGGGGACGGTCGGGGTCCTCGAAATTGAAGAGGTAACACCAGTCGGAAGGAACGTCTCCAGCAGCTAATGCGGCGCGCTTCTGTTCGACGGCGCGCTGAATATGCTCGAGGATCGCTGTGGTCTTGCCTGTACCGGTCAGTCCTGTGACGAAGATGTTGTATCCAGATTTGTCGACGCCGAGACCGAACTGGAGGGACCGGAGAGCGCGCTCCTGGCCGATGAACTCGACCAATGGCACGAGCTCGTCCGTGCAGTCGAACTGGAACGCATTTGGGTCTTGTTCGCGCCGCAGCTTTTCGACCGGGATGCGGAGGCTATCGGTATTGATCACGAGCGGCAGGCAACCTCAGTCGGGCGTATCAAACAACCAGCGGTCGATGTCGCGCGGGTAGCTGCGGAGATCGCCCTCATCGAAGAAAAGTGCAATCTCCCGGCCGGCAGACTTGAGCGAATCGGAGCCGTGGATCAGGTTCTGCGTGATGTTAAGGCCGAGGTCTCCGCGAATGGTGCCGGGCGCTGCCCTGCGCGGGTCGGTTGCGCCCATTGTCGAGCGGACGATCTCGACGGCGTTTGGCCCCTCGAGTACCGCGGCGACGACAGGACAGGCCGTGATGAAGCTCACCAGAGTCTCGTAAAACGGCTTTTCGGTATGTTCAGCGTAATGCTGGGCGGCGAGATTGCGGTCTATCTGCAGAAGGCGCGCGGCGGCAATGCGAAGACCCCGGCGCTCGAGGCGGGAGATAATCTCGCCCGCGAGCCCGCGCTGCATTGCATCCGGCTTGACGAGGACGAGCGTTCGCTCCATCGGCATATCTCGCCCATTGTAGCGCGCCGCAAAATGCGCTCACCAATCGACTGGTTGCAATCTCATTCTCGTCTACCCTTCGAGCGCTGTTCCTAGTTTCCCGGCTGTTGAGGCCCGATCGCGGGCGGCCGGAGGTAAGCCGGACGCAGCAGCGCGGGTTCCACCGTCTCTCCCGCCTGCCAGCGTGCGAACCCCAATTCGGCCAGACTGCGCGCGCGGCCTTCGCCGGCGGGGCCTCTTACGATCACGTCCCGGCCTTCGAGCAACGCCGATAGCTTGTCGTCTATTTCGCCGACGACGAGTGTGCCTTGTCGGACGGCACCAGCGAGATCATCCGGAGGGGAGAGTCGGGGTGAGCTCAGCTCACGCCAGGGACCAGCCTGGTACGCCGCCGAGGCAAGCTCGCCGCGGCCAGCGCGATGCACGGCCACGATGGGTCCGTCGAAGTCCCGGTGCGGATACGCGTCGAGTTCGAGCCGCCCGACTCCAATGGCCGGTATTTGCAGAGCGCGAGCGAGTCCCTGCGCAACGCTTACCCCCACACGAAGTCCGGTGTACATGCCGGGGCCAATCGAGACGAATACCGCGCTCAGGTTGGTCTTCTCGACACCGGCTTCGTCGAGCAGCTGCTCGATCCTCGGCAACAGCTCGACCGTATGGTTTCGCTCGCATCGCCAGGCAACATCGCTCACGAGGCTGCCTTCCCGCGACAATGCGATCGAGGCGAGTTCGGACGCCGTGTCGATGGAGAGCTCCATCAATCTGACAGGCCTCCGATAAGTTCTTCGGCCCGCTCACCGTTACCCACGAAGCGCAACTCCCGCCCGTCCTCTCCTGTCACCTCAAACTCGATTCGCAGGTGCTCCTCAGGCAGCTCGCCGTCCCCTGCGCGCTCCGGCCACTCGACGACGAGAACGCCGTCCATGCTGATCTCGTCGAGCGCCAGCTCCGCCACCTGCTCCGGGTCGTCGAGCCGGTACAGATCGGCATGGTACAGCTTCACGCGTCCCGGATGTTCGCCAAGCAGAACGAACGACTTTGAGGACACCGAACTGTTGAAACCAAGACCGCGCGCGATGCCCTGTACGAACACGGTCTTGCCCGCGCCCAGCTCGCCGGAAAGGAGGAGCACGTCGCCGGGCTCCAGGACGGCGCCCAGCCGCTCACCAACAGCGCGGGTCTGATCGGGGCTGCCCGACGAAAGCGTGACGGCGGCGCTCATGCCTGCCGCAGGTGGTCCCAGCCGGCGCTCGGCATCGCGATTTCGTCGCCGGATGCGTCGAGGAGCCTCGGTATGTGCGCCTCGGCTTCGAGCATCCGGCCGATGACCGTTACCGATACGGCCGCGTTTTCACGTAGCTGTTCGATCACCTCTTCTGCGCCTGTCACCAGCAGCGCGTAGTCCTCGCCCCCGGTACAGGCGAGCGCAAGGGCGTCTTCGGGGTAGGCCGAGCGCAGGTCGTCGCTCAGCGGAAGCGAATCAGCCTCGACGACGGCGCCGAGGCCGGACCGCCAGCAGATATGAGTGAGGTCCTGGAGGAGGCCGTCCGAGACGTCGATGGCGCACTCGATGCCGGTGCGAGCGGCCTCCTGAGCGGCCTCGAGCGGCGGCACGGGACGCAGGTGTGCCTGCACCAGCGGCTCGTCATGGGCGGCACCCTTGCGCAGCCGCCATAGGCCCGCTGCCGCATCACCGAGTGTCCCTGTCACGGCGATGACGTCGCCCGCCTGTGCTCGGTCCCGGCGCATCAACATCGGCTTCTTCCCCTCCATCTGCGCCCCGCCGATCAGGGCGATGTTTACCGATAGCTGCGGCGCGCGAACGACGTCGCCGCCCACGATGGCTAATCCGAACTGCTCAGCGCATTCAGCAAGCCCGGCATAGATTTCCTCCGCGTCCGTGACGTCGGTTTCGGGTGGGAGGGCTAGCGTTACTAGGGCGAAGAGCGGCTCGCCGCCCATCGCCGCGATGTCGCTGACGTTGACGGCGAGGGCTTTCCAGCCGATGTCCGTCCAGGGCGCGAACTCCGGCAGGAAATGCACGCCTTCGACGAGCGTGTCGGTAGTCGCGAGGAGCACCTGCTCGCCGGTCCGCCAAGCCGCCGCGTCGTCACCGATGCCGACAATCAGGTCGCCCGGCGCCTCACCATCGAGGGCGGCCGCGAGCCGCTCAATCAGGCCGAATTCGCCCAGCTCGGAGACGTTCACGAACTAGCGGGCGTTCCGGTTGTGACGAGACATTTCGGAGACTGTCTAGATACTGATCGGCGCCGGGATATCTTGCTAGGTCAATCGAGCCTGAACAGGTCCCGGGATCGGCTGCGTTTTCAAGTGGTCCATTGAGGAATAAAACGTAACGCACCCCGGCGGAGCCCTCGCCGAGAAGGCTGCAAGTGCTGATTCCCTCCACGACTCCCCCGTTGTTGAAAGTAAAGATAGTATTAGTAGCGGCGGCGAAAGCCTGCGGCCCGCCGCCTTTCAGATACTCTTCCGTCGTAAAGCGTACGTAACCACGGTGCTCTAGGTTATCCGGAGTTGAAGGGTCGAGTGGCGGGTCGGTATAGAACTCGCCAGCGCTTCCAATGACAATAACATCCGAGCCGCCGACCAGCTGCTCCAATGATGGCAGTCCGCATGTACAAGCGGATGCGGGCGTGACAGCGCTCAAGAGCAGGCCGCTTATTACAACCGCGCTGACTAGAAACGAGAGGAGGCGCGCCATTCAAGCCAACCACAGAATTTATGTGGATTGATTATATATCGAGGAGTGTTGCTTAACTAGACTTGTATACTTCGCCCCGTGACACGTACTCTTATCGTTTCCGACGTCCATGCCAATCTTGTCGCGCTCGAGGCTGTCCTTCGCGACGCGGAGCGGGGCGGCCCGATCGACGGCGTCTGGTCGCTTGGCGACTGCGTGGGCTACGGCCCGCAGCCTGCGGAGTGCATGGCCCGTCTTAAGGGCTTTGACGCGACAATGGTCGCGGGCAACCACGAGCGGGCAGCGACCGGCGCCATCGGCACCGAAGATTTCAACCCTGACGCTGCGGCGGCGGCCCAGTGGACGAAGGAGCGGCTGACGCCTGAGGAGAAGTCGTTTCTTGATGGGCTGGCCGAGGTTGAGCAGCAGAGCAGCTTCACGCTCGTGCACGGGACGCTGCGCTGGCCCATCTGGGAGTACCTCTTCGACTCCGAAGCCGCCCTCGGCCACCTCGCGCTTCAGCAGACCCCCTTTGGCTTGGTCGGCCACACGCACATGCCGATACTGGTCGTGGAAGACCGGACCTCTTTCGACGGCTGCCAGCTCTTCCGCCTGGCCGACGGCGAGAGAGTCGATCTCGACCCGAACATGCGGATCGTTCTCAACCCCGGCAGCGTGGGCCAGCCGCGGGACGGCGACCGGCGCGCGTCATACGCGGTCTACGACGCGGAGGCGATGACGATCAACCTGCACCGCGTGGAGTACGAAATCGATGCCACGCAGAAACTGATGGCGGAAGCGGGCCTGCCCCGTTGGCTGATCGAGCGTCTGTCGACCGGACGCTAGCGCGGCGCAGCTACGACTGAGGAGTGCTCGACTACCGGCGACATCTGCGTGGAACTACTCACCGCTCCACCCTCGCCCTCAGGCAACGGCGACATCGACCACGAGCTGGCCACCGTCTTGGGGCCCTTGACGCTGGAGGACGATGTCATAGCGGAGGCGGCGTGGGAATCGCTGGCCGGGAGTGCTACCGCGATGGTGGCGACGAGGGAGATAACGACAAACGAGAAGAGAGATGCTGCTGCCAGCCAGAAACGGGGCGTCGCCCAGCGGTTCGTCTGCGTGTCTTTTCGGCTGTTGCCGCCGGCGAGTTGGCAGCTGGCCATTTTTGGTCTCCTCGGTTCTCGCCGCCCGGCCCGGCGGCTTGGTTCGTCGTTGTCGATGCTCAGGTTACGTTATCCATTTCTTCACGTCAGTTAACGAAAGGTAAAGAAAGCGGCACGGAGGGGAAATAAGCAATTAGCGATCATCTGTCAGCTATAAGCCGCCCTGTGCCTCTGATTTCTGATTTCCGCCTTCCGACCTCGGACCGAGCACCCCCAGCATCTCCCCAATCTCGCGTGCGTTCCGTACCGAGTAGTCCCGGTGGCAGTTGTTCATGAGAACGTGGACCTCGCGGGCTTCGGAGGCGAGGTCCTTGACGCGAGGCACCCACTCCCGAAGCTCGTCCTCGCTATACAGGTAATCAAAGCGCTCGGCGGCCGTCTTGACACGCTTCGTCCACATCTCGGCGTTGTGGCCGTGCATGCGGACGAGAGCCGTGGGTGCAGTGACGGCGGTAAAAGGCGGGACGCTGCTCTTGAAGCCCTGCGGCTCGTCGACGCAGACGTAGGTGATGCCGTTGTCGGCGAGGAACTTCAGCGTGCGCTCACGGTCGCGATCTTCGGGCATCCACATTGCATTGCGGAACTCGACGGCCATCTGATACTGGCCGAGCCGCTCCTTCGCGTCGAGAATCATCGCCCGGTTGTCTGCCCGAGGCCCAAACCAAGGCGGATACTGGAACAACACGGTCCCCAGCTTGCCCGCACTATCGAGCGGCAGCAGCGTCTCGTTGAAGCGTCGCCACACTTCATCGAGGATCTCCGGCGGCAGGACCTTCGCGTAGAAGTTCGCCTTCGCCTGGACATCCGCCGGAAGTTCCTCCCGCAACTCCTTTGCCAGCGCCTTAACGGCCGCCGCGTGCCCTGTGAACGGCGCATAGGCCTTCACGTCGAACGTGAACTGCGGCGGCGTGCGTTCCACCCATGCCCGGGGGTTGCGCTCGTCGGGTATCGCGTAGAAAGTGCTGTCGATTTCGACGATCGGGAAGTTGTCCGCGTAGAAGCGGAGGCGGTGCTCAGGCGACTTCGCGGCAGGCGGGTACCACCCGCTATCGATCAGCGTCTTGTCGGCCCAGGAGCAGGAGCCGACAAGGATGCGGCCGGGCATACGGAGATTATGGAAGAAGCGAGGTCGAAGGAGGAAGCAGGTTACTTGCGGGCGAGAACGCCACGCGCGGTGTCCGCGATAGCTGGGGGCGTAAGGCTGAAGTATTCGAGGAGCTCGTCCCACGTGCCGCTGGTGCCATAGCGGTCGCGCATACCGACGAAGGCCATCGGAACGGGCCGCTCCTCCGCCAGCGTTTCGGCCACGATGCCACCGAGGCCGCCGTGGACAAAATGGTCCTCGGCCGTCACGATGGCGCCCGTCTCTCGCGCAGCAGCGAGTAACGTTTCGCGGTCGATCGGTCGCAGCGAGGACGCGTTCAGCACGCGCGCTTGCACGCCCTCGCCCGCCAGCATCTCCGCCGCGTCAAGCGCCGACGTCACCAGCTCACCGCAGGCAATGAGTGTTACGTCCGAGCCCTTGCGCAGGCGGTCCCAGCGTCCGAGCTCGAAACGATAGCCGGAGTCGTCGTAGATGACGGGCGTCTTCGGCCTCAGCGTGCGGATGTAAAAGGGGCCTTCGGTGCGAGCTGCCGCCTCAATCGCTTGGTCGGCCTCGACGACATCGGCGGGGAAGACGACGCTAAAGGTGGGGATTGAGAGCATGAGCGCAAGGTCTTCGAGCGCTTCGGCTGAGGCCCCGTCCTCACCGGTTACGACACCCCCGTGGCTTGCGACAAGCTTGACGTTCGTCCGTGGTTGTCCGACCGCCATTCGCAATTGGTCGAAGCAGTGGCCGGGAGCGAAGACGGCAAAGCTGCTGCAGAAGGCGATCTTGCCGCAGGCGGCGAGTCCCGCAGAAACGCCGACCATATTCTGCTCGGCGACGCCGACGGGAAAGAAGCGCTCCGGGAACTCCTGCCCGAATTTAACCGCCGACGTCGAGTAGCCGAGGTCGGCATCAACGCAGACGATATCGAGGCCCTCTCGACAGAGCCGGGCGAGCGTCGGGCCGAGCGCGGTGCGGGTGGCTTCAGTGCGAGCCGTCTGTGCCATCAGTCCGCAAGCTCCTTCAATGCCTGCTTGAGCTGTTCCGGCGAGGGCGCCTTGCCGTGGAAGTCCGGGTTGTTCTCCATGAAGCTCACGCCCTTGCCTTTGATCGTTTCGCAGATCACAACGGAAGGCCCGCCGGTATGGGCCTTCGCCTGCTCGAGCGCGTCAATGATCGCCTCTAAGTCGTGGCCGTCGATGTGCTGGGTGCTCCAGCCAAACGCCTTCCACTTATCCTCGAGCGGCTCCAGGTTCATGATGTTCGCGGTGTGGCCGTCCTTTAGCACCCAGCCGCCAGGGCGCTGCGGGCGGCTGCCGTTTCCGGCGGGGAAGCGTTGGTAGTCCGAAAAGCCGTCGTTCTGGATGTGATTCCGGTCGACCATGGCGATCAGGTTCTCTGCGCGGTGATGCGCAGAAGCCATCGCCGCTTCCCACGTCTGGCCCTCCTGGCAGTCGCCGTCCGAGAGCAGGCAGAAGACGTGGTAGTCTCGGCCGTCCAGCCGGCCTGCCAGGGCGTGGCCCAGCGAGAACGAGAGCCCCATGCCGAGCGCACCGGCCGACATCTCGACGCCCGGCGGCTTCTGCATGACGGTGTGTCCTTGGAGCTTACCGCCGAGCTTCCGGAAAGTCATGAGGTCTTCGACCGGGAAGTAGCCCGCCTCCGCCATCGTCGAGTAGACCATCGGCGTGGCGTGGCCCTTGCTGACGATGAAACGGTCCCGATCGGGCCAGAGCGGGTTCTGCGGGTCGTGCCGCATTACGCGGAAGTAAAGCGCGGTCGCGATCTCGACGGAAGAGAGGGAGCCTCCCGGGTGACCGGAGTTGGCGTTGGCGGTCATCTCGACGATGTGCCGCCGGATGCGTTTCGCGATGGACTTCAGTTCGTCGATGGAGACGGTCTGGGCGCGGGCCAATCAGGTGCTCCTTCCGGGATGCCATTATACAGAACGGCGGAGCGCTTCCGGAAAACGGTTGCTTGCGGTTGTATCGCAACGACCGGCCCGCCCGGTGCTATCATCGCCGCGTGATTATCGACTTCCATACGCACATTTTTCCGCCGGATGTCCGCGACAAACGCGAGGAGTACGCGGAGCGGGATCCCACGTTCGCGGAGATGTACGCCGACCCGAACGCTAAGATCGCGACGGCCGAGGAGCTGCTGGCGAGCATGGACTATGCCGGTGTCAATGTCAGCGTGGCGCTTGGCTTCGCCTGGCGAGAGCACGAGCTGTGTGTGCGTCACAACGATTACATACTCGAGGCGGCGGCGAAGAGCAATGGACGCATCGTTGGGTTCTGCACTGTGAACCTGGCCGCGGACGAGGCGGCCGGCGAAATCGTTCGCTGCGCGAGCGCCGGTGCGAAAGGCGTCGGCGAACTCCGGCCTGAAAGCCAGCACTGGAACGTGAACGGCGAATCCGGCGCGCGGCTCGCAGGGCTGGCCCGCGAGCACGGACTCCTTTTGCTGTTCCATGTGACCGACGTGGGCGGTCACGAATATGCGGGCAAGGAGGGCCTCCAACTGGGCGCGTTCTACCGCTTCGCGATGGAGCACACGGACATCCCAATCGTGGGCGCGCACTTGGCGGGCGGCCTGCCGTTCGCAATGCCCGACGTACCCCAGGTCTCGCTGACCGCCATCGCGGATACTGCGGCGCGGCGCTTTCTCTACCCCGAGTCGGCGTACATGGACTTTATCGATCGTTGGGGCGCCCGGCGGCTGCTTCTCGGCAGTGATTACCCTCTGGTTACGCAGGCTACGCAGATCGAAGACGTGCGAACGAACCTCCGCCGCGTAGCCGAGCGTGACCTCGTCCTCGGAGGGAACGCGGCGCGCCTGCTGAGACTCAGCAAGCGTGCCTGAGACGATCCGCCTGTTCGTCGCGATCGAGCTGCCGGGCGAGGTGCGCGAGGCGCTGGGGCGTCTTCAGCATGAGTTGCAACGCCGCGGCCTTGAAAAGCTGCGCTGGGTTCGTCCGGAGGGGATTCATCTGACGTTGAAATTCCTGGGCGCTACGCCGACTGAGCGCTTGCCTGCAATTCAGCACGCGCTGACGGAAGCTGTCCCAGAGACCGCGCCGCACGAACTCTCGCTCGGCAAGCTCGGGACGTTCGGCGGCAGCCGGCCGCGGGTATTGTGGGTCGATCTGAAGGGAGAGGTAGACACCGTTCGACGCCTTCGAGAGAAGGTGGAGTCGGCGCTGAACAACCTCGGGTTCGAACGCGAGGCAAGAGGCTGGTCACCGCACCTGACGCTCGCGCGGGTTCGGCCCGAGACGGCCCGCGAGGCGACGGGCCCTATCGCGCACGCGATTTCGGAGGTCGAGGTGTCGGCGGCCACGATTCCCGTTCGTGAAATGTCCCTCATGCAGAGTACGCTGCGGCCTATCGGGGCAGTGTACGAGCGGATCGCTGCGTTTCCATTGGGCGGCGCGTAGTGGCGAGTTGTTGGCGGACAGCGAGAGCTGAGGGAGGGAACGGGCGTCGGCGGACAGACCTGAAGGTCTATCCGTACGATACGGCGTTCAGGCGTTCTTACGCGCTAAGAGGCGTAGCCCTTCGGGTGTTCGCTGTGCCAGCGCCAGGCGCTCTCGATAATTTCTTCGATGTCCGGGTGCTGCGGTTCCCAGCCGAGCTCCGCGCGCGCCTTGTCGTGCGAGGCGACGAGTTCCGCCGGGTCGCCCGGGCGGCGCGGTTCCTCGCTGACGGCGATCTCGACGCCGGTGACTAGGCGGGCGGCGGAGATTACCTCACGATTGGTGAAGCCACGGCCGTTTCCCAGGTTATAGACGCCGCTTGCTTTCTCCGTCCGGTCGAGCGCGAGAAGATGCGCTGCGGCGAGATCGGAGACGTGGATGTAGTCGCGGACGCACGTGCCGTCACGGGTGGGGTAGTCGGTGCCGTAGAGGGAGATGGCCGGTCGCTCGTCGAGCGCGACCTGGAGGACGTTGGGGACGAGATGGGTCTCCGGGCGGTGGTCCTCGCCCACGCGGCCCGAGGCGCCGGCGGCGTTGAAGTAGCGCAGAGAGACGGAGCGCAGGCCGAACTCCTTCTCGTACCAGGGAAGCAGCCGCTCGACGGTGGCCTTCGTCTCGCCGTAGGGATTGATGGGGCGCATCGGATGGTCTTCCGGGATCGGAATCGTCTCCGGCTCCCCGTAAACGGCCGCGCTCGAGCTGAAGACGAATCGCGTGACGCCATAGGCGACCATGGCGTTCAGAAGGCAGATCGCTCCGCCGATGTTGTTCGCGAAATAGCGCCCGGGCTGGCGCACAGACTCGGGCGCGATGATGTATCCGCCGTAGTTAATCACGGCGTCGAAGGTGTGCGACGCGAAGAGCCGGTTCAACGCCTCCTCGTCGCGCACATCAGCCTGCACGAATTCAGCCCCGGCATTCAAGGCGCCCTTATGCCCGGCGACGAGACTATCGAGGACGGTAACATCGTGTCCGGCGTCGATCAGCTGGTCAACGGTGACAGAGCCGATGTAGCCCGCGCCACCGACTACGAGAATGTGCATGGGGTGAGGATAGAGGAGCCGGGAGCTAGGAGCCAGACAAGCAGTTGGGCAGCCAGGAGTGCGGGTCAGTCAATGTCTGCGCGAAGGTAGGCCGTCCGGTGTCGGCGAATCGTATTTCGCAGACCGATTATCGAACCGGCAAGTGCTGCCACCGAGCCCAATAAGAAGATCCCGATCGGGACAGTCGTGCCCCAGTTCCAGTCCGTCCGACACCCCTCGAAGAGCGGTCGCGTCTCCTGCATCTGGCCGCCGCTGCCGGTGCCGTAGGAGACTGTCCCGCCACATACTTCCATCGGAGCTGTGCCGAGAAGCCAACCGAACGTCATTAGCGAGACGAATGCCGAGACGAGAATAAGCACCCACCAGAAAAGCTTGGACTCGGTCACGCTACCCTTCGTAGCGCTTGAAGACGAGGCAGGCGTTTTGGCCGCCGAAGCCGAAGCTGTTCTTGAGGACGACATCCACATCTGCTCGGCGCGCCTTGTTCGGCACGTAATCGAGGTCGCATTCCGGGTCCGGGTGCTCGTAGTTGATGGTCGGGTGGATCATGCCGGTCTGGATCGTCTGGACGGCGGCGATTGACTCGACGGCACCGGCGGCGCCGAACGAGTGGCCGATCATCGATTTGGTGGCGCTGATTGGCACGCGGTAGGCGTCCTCGCCGAAGACACGCTTGATCGCGAGCGTTTCGGAAAGATCGTTCAGCTTCGTCGACGTGCCGTGTGCGTTAATGTAATCGACCTCCGCGGGTTCCACACCCGCATCTTCAAGCGCCCAGGTCATGGCGTTAGCGGCGCCCTCGCCGTCTTCGCTCGGTGCGACGACGTGATAGGCATCGTTCCCAGCCCCATAGCCCACCAGCTCGGCTAGAATCGGCGCGTTGCGCTTACGAGCGTGCTCGAGGTTTTCGAGGACGAAGATGCCGGCCGCCTCGGACGCGACGAATCCGTCTCGCTCGGCGTCGAAGGTGTGCGACGCGAAGAGCCGGTTCAACGCCTCCTCGTCGCGCACATCAGCCTGCACGAATTCAGCCCCGGCATTCAAGGCGCCCTTATGCCCGGCGACGAGACTATCGAGGACGGTAACATCGTGTCCGGCGTCGATCAGCTGGTCAACGGTGACAGAGCCGATGTAGCCCGCGCCACCGACTACGAG
>VBEJ01000190.1 GCA_005882985.1 Chloroflexota bacterium | reverse complement strand
TTCACGGCCATCTGAACGGCGCGGGCGGCTACTTCAGCGGGGGCGATGAGTACCCGCCCGCCGTGTCGGCGAGAAGC
Organism: Chloroflexota bacterium; assembly: GCA_005882985.1. Classification (GTDB taxonomy): domain Bacteria; phylum Chloroflexota; class Dehalococcoidia; order SM23-28-2; family RBG-16-64-32; genus CF-163. Next base: position 5,776 of record VBEJ01000190.1, on the reverse strand, counting down.
AACGGACGCGAGGCCGTCTTTCTCGACAGCGAGGTCCTGGGAGCGCCCGGGCCTCACTACAACGGGCTGTTGGCACATGAGTTGCAGCACCTCGTGCACTGGCACGCTGATTCCAGTGAGGATTCCTGGGTGAATGAAGGACTATCCCAGGTCTCGGCGGAGGAGGTCGGCGGCGGGCACGATTGGCTGAGCACTTTCCTAGCAATGCCGGACACGCAGCTTACGTTCTGGCCCCCGTACGAGTCGGCGGCAATCCACTATGCGGCTGGCGAGTTGTTCATGAGCTACCTGCTCGATCACTACGGAGGGCGCCCGAATGCTGTCGCTTTGCTGGCGCAGCAAGCCGACAGCATTCGGGGAGCGCAGGATTACCTCGACGGCTTCGGTAAGGCATTCACGGATGTCTTCGCCGACTGGGTTGTCGCGAACTACCTGGATCTCCCGAGCGGACCCTTTTCGCATCCGTCCGTTGATGCGAGGACAGGCGCTGTGACCAGCATCGGAGCCGGGCCGGGGGAGGGAGACGTCAGCCAGTGGGGCACCGATTACCTGGCGACCGAGGCAGGAGGGACGTTCAGCTTTGACGGTGCGGATCAGGTGTCGATCGGCGTGCCGCCCCTGGACGGGCCCTTCTGGTGGAGTAACCGGGGAGACAGCATCGACACGCGGCTGACGCGCGAGTTCGACCTCACAAAGCTGACCAGCGCGACGCTCCGGTACTCCGCCTGGTATGACATCGAATACGGCTGGGACTACGCTTACGTGTCAGCATCGACCGATGGCGGCAAGACCTGGCAGGCGCTGCCGGCCACCCACACGACGGACTTCAACCCGGTCGAAGCTGCCTACGGCGTCGGCTATACGGGGAACAGCAACGGCTGGGTGCAGGAAGAGGTGAACCTGAGCGCCTACGCCGGCAAGAAGGTCCTGCTACGGTTCGAGTACGTGTCCGATGACGCGACGAGCCTGACCGGCCTTGCCGTCGACAACATCGAGGTGCCCGAGCTGGGCTTTCGAGATAGCGCGGACACCCCCGGCGACTGGGCGGTGGACGGGTTCAAACGCATCACGGGGCCGCTGCCGCAGCACTTCATCGTGCAGGTGATCCGCGGCGAGCAGGCCACGCGCGTGGAACTCGACACAGCGAACCGCGGCCAGGTGGTTCTGGACGGCCCGGCGACAATCGCCGTCTCCGGCGCCACCGATGCCACCGCGGAAAAGGCGCAGTATGCCTGGACGCTTTCGCCGTAATTGGTGGGGCCCAGCTGCGTAGCTTCCGCCGCCTAAGGCGCGGGGCGGAGGGCGGCCAACCAGGCGACGGCGGCGCGGCCGGAGGAGAAGGTCCAGGTCCTCGCGCCACCGGCGCCTGCTGACGGCTGGACCTCATCATCGTATTCCTGGCGCTTGCCTCCGAGGTCCCATCTCTCGCTCATGCCTGACGGCCCGGTGATGAAGATGGTCGTGACGGAGGAATTGATGGCGGCGGCGCCGATCAGCATCGCACCGGGCCTCGTCGTCGTCACGCCGGGGACCGAAAGGCTCGTAACGCCCGCCGAGCTGGAGGCGTTGACAGCAGGCGTGTCCAGCGGGGACGTGTTGCTGACGCCAGAGTAGCGGGCGATGCCGCCGCTATTCGCGACACTGGTGGACAAAGCCCAGGTGTAGCCCGCGGGCTCACCTGCACCGGCCACGTGGTAGTAGGCGTACATCGGCGGGTTGGGAATACTAATGATCGCCGTTATCTGAGTCCAGCCGGAGGGAACGCCGGTTACCCAGCCTCCGTTCAGTGCGAGCGAGGCGACCAAGACGTCGCCCGCAACGGTTCCGTCCGGCCTCGAGACCGTCAGCGAGTTCGCCGCGGTCGTGTTCGTCGTAGTCGCCGAGCCCCAGAAGGCGATGCCGCTGCCCGGAGGCGGCGTCGGCGTCGCTGTGCCTGCTATGGGGGTAGCTGTGGCGGTCGGTGGCGGCGTCCGCGTGGCAGTCGCGGTCGGAGTAGCGGTCGGTGTGCAGGCGCACGAAGTAGGGGTCGCAGTTGTCGTCGGGAGGCACTTTTGCAGGTGTATCGGGCGAGACAGCAGCGCTCGGAGCACGGTAATAGTTTCCGCCGAGGAGGGCGCTCTGCTCCGTGTTGCTGCCGTCGAGAGGAGCGGCCGGAATGCCGGCGGCGGCGAGCATTTCCCTGTGGATGAGCGTCGTCTGGTCGATCGGAAGGTTCGTGAAGCCCACGCTTTGCATCGAGTTGCTATCCACGAAAGGAGCGACGTTCTGGCCGAGCGGCCGCATCTGATCGCCGATATAGTTGAGCCGTACCTGCCAGCCCACGAGGTCGCGCACGTTTTTGGCGATGAGGTCCACCTGGTGGGTATGCGTGGACGCCTGCGCGCCCGTTGACGTGTTCTCGATGGATCCGACCGTCATCGTGTTCGTAGTGTCGTTGTAATTAGTCCCGGTGGTCACCATGTCCAGCCAGAAGGATTCAAGACCAGTCACGGGCGGCGGGGGAGCTGGGGACGGCGTGGGCGTAATGGTAGACGGAGTTCTTGTGGGCGTCGGGGAGGGAGTACGGGTTGCAGTGGCGCTGGCGGTTGCCGCCGGGGAAGCGGGGGCCGTCGGTGTGCAGGCGCAAGATGTGGCCGCTGGCGGAGGCGAGGAACACACTTCGGTGTGGGTTGCGTCGTGCAGCTGGCTCTCTAGCAAGCGAATGGTTGTAGTGCCGATTCCGTCGAAGACGACGATATTGCTGCCCGGCGGGTTCGGACTATAGTCGTCGAGGTCTATGAGAAGGGGATGATCGCATTCGTTCCCGACGACCTGGAGCGTGATGCGCGAGAGAATACCGCCGCTGGGTGCGCTGTACGAGTTGTCGTCAGGAGGCGCCTTGGCAGGCGTGTCTGGTGATGCGGCGGTGTCCGGCGCGAAGTTGTAGGTGGCGCCGAGGAGAGCGGTCTGCTCCGTGTTGCTCCCGTCTGGAGGAGTGACGGGAATGCCCGCAGCGGCCGTCACGTCCCTGTGCATGCGCGTCGTCTGGTCTATCGGAAGGTTAGTGAAGCCAACGCTTTGCGACGTGTTGTTGTCGGTAAAGGGAACCACGTTCTGGCCGAGCGGCCGCATCTGATCGCCGATATAGTTGAGCCGTACCTGCCAGCCCACGAGGTCGCGCACGTTTTTGGCGATGAGGTCAACCTGGTGGGTGTGAGTGGAAGTTTGCGCGCCCGTTGAGCTGTTCTCGATGGAGCCAACGGTCATCGTGTTCGTTGTGTCGTCGTAGGTGTTGCCGGTGGTCACCATGTCCAGCCAGAAGGATTCAGGGCCGGCCGGGGGCGCCGGCGTTGGGGTAGCTGTTGGAGGAGTTGCTGTGGGTGTCGGGGAGGGAGTCCGCGTTGCGGTGGCGGCGGGGGTAGGCGTTCCTATCGGGGAAGCGGTGGCGGTCGGAGTCGGGCCAGTGGTACCGGCGAGCTGGATGAGCAAGTGTACCCTATTGGATGCTGCCTCCTCAGAGCTGAAGTTGTAGCCGTCGCTGCTCGGCGTGTCTATCGCCATCGACAAGAAGGTGCCGAGCTTGGAGGCAACGGCGGACGTGAGATTGACCTCCGCCCAGTTGTTGATCACCCCGCCCGGCGAGAAGGTTGTGATCACGGCGCCCCTGGGTGGAGCGTCGCCGGCGGAGATTGATCCCTCGCTCCAGGAATCGGGAATGGACTTGAGGCTGAACGTTCCCCCAGAACCGTTCGTGATCCACATCCGTAGCTTGGCCGAGGTAACGGTCTGACCCGCGAGCCACTGAAGATTGAACTTCAGGTAACCATCGCGCACCGGCGAGCCATCGCTGATGACGTCTACCGCTGAGCCGTAGTTGTTGGAAGGGAGATCGCCGGACACGTAGGCGTCATCCACCGGCGTGAGAGTCAGCTCGTTTCCGGGCGCGGGCGAGGGAGTTGAGGTTGCTGCCGCGGAGGGCGTGGGCGTCCCGGTCGGCGCTGAAGTGCCTGAGAGCTCGACGAGCAGATGCACCTGATCCGAGGGCGCTTCCTCCGAGCTAAAGTTGAACCCGTCGCTGCTCGACGTGTCCATCGATATCGAGAAGAGCCCTCCCGTCTTCGATGCGACGGCTGACGTGACGTCTACCTCCGTCCAGGTCGAAAAGGCCGTTCCTGGCGTAAACGTCGTTATGACCGCTCCCTTTGCCGGCGCGTTGCCGTAATTCAGGGAGCCCTCGGTCCAGCTGCTATCGCCGACTGACTTCAGGGTAAACGTGCCGCCAGAACCGTTGGTCACCCACATCCGCAGCTTGGCGGAAACGATACCCTGGCCCAAGAGCGTCCCGAGGTCGAACTTCAAATAGCCTTCCCGCACCGGCGACGCGTCGCCCACAACGTCGGCCGCTGCGCCGTAGTTGTTCGCAGGGAGTTCGCCCGCGACATAGGTATCGTCGGTGGGCGTGAGGGTCAGCGGGCTGCCCGCTGGCGCGGCCTCAGTCGGTCCGAGATGTGCAGCAAAGAGGCCGGCCAAGAGCGCAGCGAACGCGGCGAAGAGGAGACATCTAGCTGTGGTCTGTAATCGCGGGAGATGATGCAAAATGGCTGCCAAATCGGTCGGGAATGCGGTTCGGGTAGCCTGAGTGTAGCAACGGATTTTCAGGCGCTACAAGACGTAAAACCGATTTATAAGAGCATTCCTACGAAGGTTTTATGTGAATCTCACAAACGGGGCCGCGTTCTCCGTTTAGCGGCTGTCCGGACGCCGGAACATTGGTGTCGCCTGCGTGCGATAGGTGCTCGCAAGCCCAACAGCCCGGCTGCTATAGTGGCTGCCGTGATAATTTCCGTGATCGGCGGCGAAGGGGCGACAGGCGAATCGTTGCGGCTGGCCGAGGAGGTAGGCCGAGAGCTTGGCTGGCGGGGTGTGACGCTGGTCTGCGGAGGGCGCGGCGGTGTGATGGAGGCGGCCTGCCGGGGCGCGCTTTTGGCCGGCGGACACACAATCGGGATCCTGCCTGGGAGAAACGCAGCCGAAACACCGCCAAACGCGTACGTTGAGTTCCCCATCTTCACCGGCATCGGCTACGCGCGCAACGCGATCGTAGCGCTCACCGGCGAGGCCGTCATCGCGATCAGCGGCTCGTACGGAACGCTGAGCGAGATCGCCTATGCGCTCATCAATCAGGTCCCACTGGTGGGGCTGGACACGTGGGACTTCGACTACCACGACTGGGAGCCGAGTGGCATCGTGCGGGCGACAACGGCGGCAGAAGCCGTCGAGAAGGCCGTGGCGATGGCCGAGGCCCGCCGGGCAGGAGGCGGAAAGTAGCCGTGGGCGGCTCGGCCATCCGCTCGGTGCGCGCGAGAGAGATCCTCGATTCTCGTGGCAACCCGACGGTCGCGGTGCGGGTCACCCTTGCGAACGGCGTAGGCGCTAAGGCGACGGTGCCGTCCGGAGCTTCGACGGGGATGCACGAAGCAGTCGAGCTGCGGGACGGCGATCCGTCGCGCTACGGCGGGAAAGGCGTGCTCACTGCCGTCGCCAATGTCAACGATAAGATCGCGCCCAAGGTTATCGGGATGCCGGCGGACGACCAACGGACGATCGATGACACGCTGATCGCCCTGGACGGCACTCCCAATAAGGCCAAGCTCGGGGCCAACGCGATCCTCGGAGTCTCGCTCGCGGTCGCTCATGCCGCAGCGGAAAATGCCGGCGTCTCGTTGTACCGTTACCTGGGCGGCGACGAGGCCACGCTGCTGCCGCTCCCCCTCCTCAATATCCTGAACGGCGGGAA